>PACC02000029.1 GCA_002699695.2 Paracoccaceae bacterium
TCTAAATATAAACGACACTTCAGGTGTTGGGCACACTCTAAAACTACACTCTTGAAGCTAGCACCCTTTGTAGTTCTTTTTTACACACTCTCTAGCAAGTCTTTGTGCCTCTGAAATATCTGAAGAAGTCATTTTCTTTTCAATTATTTTTAAATCTTCCCTTGCTTCATCAATTCCATTTGAAGCAGAAATATTTTTCCACATATGTGCATAAACAATATCTTTATTAACACCTTCCCCATAATAGTAACGATTTGCTAGATTAGACTGTGCATTTGCATACCCCTGTTCAGCAGAAAGTCGATACCAATAGACTGCTTCTTTATCATCTTGGGGAACACCTTTTCCATTATTGTAACTCACTCCTAGATTATACTGTGCAATTGCAAAACCCTGTTCAGCAGCAAGTCGCCACCATCGAACTGCTTCTTTATAATCTTGGGGAACTCCTTTTCCCTTATCGTACATTCCTCCCAGATTATACTGTGCATTTGCATACCCCTGTTCAGCAGCAAGTCGGTATAATCGTGCTGCTTCTTTATCATCTTGGGGAACACCTTTTCCTTTTTCGTAAATCAGTCCTAGATTATACTGTGCTATTGCATACCCCTGTTCAACAGCAAGTCTATACCAATTAACTGCTTCTTTATAATCTTGGGGAACTCCCCATCCATTATCGTACATCAATCCTAGATTATTTTGTGCAACAGCATCTCCTTGTTTAGCAAGAGGTGTCCATTCTTTCAAGGCAGTAGAATAATCGCCCTTTTCATACGCATCCGCACCCTTTTGAAAGTCACCACTCCAACCAACACCAAAGCTTCCAATGGCAAGGGTTACAATAAGGCACAGAGTTGTGATTAATCTTTTCATAACATTAAGATTGCATGAAAATAATTCTTGGCAAATAGAAGATTTGCGTGCCTCACCAAACTAGAGTGGGAATTATTCTGTGTAAAACACTCCCAAGCAAGGGATAAATGTTTCCCCTGTGTTTCCCCAGTCAATATTGACAACTAGCAAAAATAGCCTAAGTTATTGATATATATGGCTCCGGCGGTAGGGATCGAACCTACGACAAATTGATTAACAGTCAACTGCTCTACCGCTGAGCTACGCCGGAACATTATTACATCCTGTCTATACCAATGGTTTAATAATCCATCAAGATGATTCTTCTATTCTTTTACGCTGAAAGAAGCCCCAGATGAAACCGGCGATTTACAGATAACCAAATTTCTCTCCAAAAGATTAATTAGATGTGCTAGTACATTTCTTGTTCCCGCTCTTATCAGAGGTTCTGGAAGCTCTTGATATATTATATTGGCTATCTGAAAACTAGAGGCATCTTCTTTAGATAATATTTGCAAAATTTGTTTTTCCCTCTCTAATCTATGCTTTTTGAGGTTAGCAACATACAGTTTAGCATTTCTAATTTCACTTCCATGGCCAGGTAAATAAATGTCCTCATCCCTTTGCAAAAGTTTATCAAGCGAATTGTAATAATGCCCAATATCACCATCTGGCGGTGAGATTAATGTAGAAGTCCATCCCATCACCAAATCCCCAGTAAACAAGATTTCTTCTTCTTTGTAGGAAAAACATAGGTGATCAGATAAATGACCAGGCGTATGAAGAACCTCTAAAGTCCAACCATGCCCCTTTATAATTTCTCCACCTGAAATAGAAGAATCTGGGTAAAAATCCTGATCTAAACCTTCCAGACCTCCAATTTCTTTTGATTTTTGCAAAATTCTTTTCATGAATTCAGACCTAGCACCCGCAGGATTTCCATGAGCTAAAATGGGAATATGGAACTCCTGAGCCAACCTTTTAGCACTTGCTGAGTGATCTAGGTGAGAATGAGTAATGAGAATGTAACTGGGTTCCTCAGCTCTAAGAACTTTCTGAAGTTTATAATAATGATGCTCATTAATTGGGCCAGGATCAATAATACAAAGGTCTGAACCAGTACCTAAAATATATGTGTTTGTACCTAAAAACGTCATTGGTCCCGAATTAGGAGCCGTTAATATTCTAAGGTTTTTACAAATTGTTTTCACTTATCACTCAAATCATTTAGGTTAGAATCGTTGTAAGTCTCCTAATAAGCCTAAAATTAATAGAAAGATCTGTAAATAAATGGCTAGGAATTCCCTAAAAAGATATCTCCCAACGAGCTTGCTTGGTAGGGCTGCCTTAATCCTTCTTTTTCCAATAGTATTGGTAGAAATAATAGTAGGGATAGCTTTCATCCAAAGACATTTTGAACAAGTCACTGATCAAATGTCCGAAGGAATTGCATTGGAAATTATCTTCATGAAAAACGAGTTGGAAAAACACATTGAAGGCGGTGTTAACCCTAATGACTTAAAGAAATTGATCTATGAACTAGGTAATCAATTTGGGTACACAGCTAAGTATGATCATAATTTGGAGTTAACCTTAATTGATGATGTAAGTTTTTATGATGTATCTGGTAAAACATTCGTACACAATTTAAATGAAAAATTAGGCTCGATTTCAGCATTTGACCTTACTAATCCAAGGATAGTAAACATTCAAACTTTGGTTAGTTCAGGCCGATTAGATCTCATGATTTCGAGAAAAAGAATTAGTGCATCTAACCCTCATCAACTTTTAGTCTTGATGATTCTGGCAACTCTTTTGTTGGTCCTTTTTTCTTTAATTATACTTAAGAATCAAATTAGACCTATTGGAAAGCTAGCAAAAGCTGCCGAAGCTTTTGGAAAAGGGCAATTCGTTGAATTCAAACCAGGCGGGTCAGATGAAGTGCGTAGGGCTGGGTTTGCTTTTTTAGCAATGAGGGCGAGAATAGAAAGACAAATAAAGCAAAGAACACAAATGCTTTCTGGTGTTAGCCATGACCTTAGAACACCGTTAACTCGATTGAAATTAGCTCTAGCACTTCAAAAAGAAAGTCAAGAGGTGAGTGATATGCTAGATGACGTAGATTCCATGGGGGCAATGCTAGACGAATTTTTAGAATTTTCTAAAGTTAGTAAGAAAGAAGTCACAAAAGAAATTGTGTTAGTAGACTTCTTAGATCGACTTGTGAAGAAAAATAAAAAACATTTTGATAATATTCACCTTGAAATCACATCTCCCTTGGAAAAAGAATTCACAATGGAGGTTAGAGAAAATGCTTTAAGAAGAGGAATTCAAAATATCATTGATAATGCAATGACATTTGGTGACAAAGTAAATGTAATAGCCAGAAAAGATTCAAATTATACTGTGTTACAGATTGAAGACAATGGGCCTGGCATCCATGAGGGTAATTATGAACTTGCTTTACGGCCTTTTTCTCGCTTAGACGAGGCAAGAAATCAAAACAGCCACTCTGGTGTTGGACTAGGTTTAAGTATTTCAACAGACATTGTGAGAAACCATGGTGGGAAATTATCTCTTCACCGTTCAGAAAAATTGGGTGGACTTGGCGTTAGTATTCGCATTCCTATATAAGATTAAATTTTAAGTCTTTCCAAAGCCTTTTTGGCAAATTTCACAACATACTCACCCATCTTAATAGCTTTTTCTGGATTAGATGCATTACCATCTAGAGCTCTTTTTTTCACCCCTTGCAAAATTGCCGCCATTCTAAAATAACAAAAAGCAATAGGAAACTCCAGATCAGGAATGTCTGCCAACCCTACATATCGGCTATACTGATCAAGAAATTCATTGTCTTCAGGAATCCCTAGATCCCGTCTGTTAACCCCAGCAAGACCTCTTCCCTCTTCCCCCACAGGCATAGACCATTGCATAATTTGCGAAGCCAAATCTGCTCTTGGATCTCCCAAAGTCGAAAGCTCCCAATCAATTATCGCAATAAGCTTAAAATGTTTTTTATGAAATAAAAGATTATCAATACGCCAATCACCATGAACTAATCTTGATGGCCCCTCCTCTGCCGGCATGTGCTCACTTAACCACTGCATTAAGATTTCCATAGGCAAAATGTTATCGGTTTTACTAGCCTCATATTGCCTTGACCAACGTGAAAACTGTCTAGAAAAGTAACTGCCAGATTTTCCAAAATGAGAAAGACCGACTATATTTGGATCAACATTGTGAAGATTTGCTAAACCTTTAACATTTTCCTCATACACCACCTGTCTCTCAGGCACGCTTATTTGAGTAATTCTGGGATCAACAAAAGATTGTCCATCGATATACTCCATGACAAAATAGGGGGTCCCAATTTCTATAGCATCTTCACACAAGTAATACATTTCAGGGACAGGTACATCCGTCTTTGCTAAAGCGGACATTACTTTATATTCTCTTTCTACCATATGAGCAGATTTCAACAGTGTACCCAACGGTTTTTTACGAAGCACTAATTTTTCGTTACGCCCATTGAGAATAAATGTTGGATTAGACTGCCCTAATGGAGTTTTAGTGACAACCCAAGGGCCTTGTTTTTCAGGCATTCGAAGAGTTATAGCTTTTGTAACTTTTTTTAAGTCAAGATAGATAGGGTCTTGTGTAATCATTTAGACATCATTTTTCCTAAATTTTCTAAGCTCTGCCCTGGCTATCTGACGCCTATGAACAGCGTCAGGACCATCGGCAAGCCTTAGAGTTCTCAAGTGTGTCCATGCAGCAGCTAAAGGTGTATCCTGACTAACACCCATTCCGCCAAACAGCTGAATAGCTTCATCGACAACCTTCAAAGCTACTTTCGGTGCAACTACTTTAACTTGACTTATCCAAGGCGCCGCTGTTCGAACATCAGTGTTATCCATCATCCATGCCGCCTTCAAACACAATAATCTAGCCATTTCTATATCCATTCTACAATTGGCAATAATATCATAATTAGCGCCTAATTCGGCTAATTTTTTGCCAAATGCTTTTCTATCTAAAGCTCGTTCACACATCAGTTCTAAGGCAAATTCAGCTTGACCTATAGCCCGCATGCAATGGTGTATTCTGCCAGGGCCCAATCTTCCTTGCGCTATTTCAAACCCTCTCCCCTCTTCGGAAAGGAGTAAAGCACTTTGCTCTACATTCACATTCTCAAAACTGATATGCATATGTCCATGTGGGGCATCATCATGGCCATAAACCTGCATGGGTCTCAGAACTTTTATTCCACTTTCATCGCTTGGAACTAAAAACATAGAATGGCTTTTATGCTTATCCATTCCCAAAGTCCCGGTTCTAGCCAACACGATATAAAGTCTACATCGCGGATCCCCAGCACCGGAGATCCACCATTTTTCTCCGTTCAATATATATTTTTTTCCATCAAACTTGGCTGTTAGGGAAATATTGGTTGCGTCTGAAGACGCTACATCAGGTTCTGTCATACAATAGGCTGACCTTATTTTTCCTTCAAGTAGAGGTTGAAGCCAACGTTCTTTATGTTCTTTAGTTCCGTAACGGTCTAGGACCTCCATATTGCCCGTGTCTGGTGCTGAACAGTTAAAAACCTCAGCAGCTAACCTGCATTTTCCCATTTCCTCAGCCAAGTAAGCATACTCTACCGTAGAGAGGCCGTACCCAGTATTCGAATTTGTTAACCAAAAATTCCACAATTTTCTATCCTTGGCCTTTTTCTTAAGGCCATCTAACGTGCTTAACATAGTTTTGGTAAACTCAAACCTTGATCCTGTTGATCCCACTTCATCAAAGTACTCACGTTCTTTAGGTCGGATTTCATCATCAATGAAATTGCGAACTTCGTCTCTTAGTTTCTTAACCTTGGCAGATAAACCTAGTTCCATAATAACTCCTGAACTTTAACCACTTTTAGTAGCGTCTCGTAAAATCTCTCATTTTTCAAGTAACTTGTTTAGACGAATCTATCGGCCAATGAATCATTCCCTCTATTGAATTAGAAAGTGTTGGGTATTTAAATCAATTATTAAAATCATATCTAATCTATTAGAACTGCGGAATTCATTATTTATGCATAACAAATTTACAATTCATTGGTTCAGATCCGACTTGAGGCTTACAGATAATCCGCCATTTTCTTATGCATGCAAGAATGCTGGCATAATTCCTGTGTACATATTTGACAAAACAAATCAAGTTCCTTTCCCCCTTGGTGAAGCAAGCTTAACATGGTTATGGAACTCGCTGATTTTATTAAATAATAGCATTTCTAATAAACTCCTCATTTTCAAAGGAACCCCCTGGAAATTCTCCTGGCTTTAGCATTAAAAATGTCACAGGCGTATTTCGGAACCGGTGTTACACCCCGTGGCAAGTATCCCGAGACACTAGTATAAAGCATAAAATCCAATCGAAGAAAATTGAGTGCAAGACCTTTAACGGAAGTTTATTATGGGAACCTTGGGAAGTTTTGAAGCCAGATGGTACTCCTTATAAGGTATTCACTCCTTATTATCAAAGGGGTTGCTTGAGGGCTAAACTTCCACAAACANCACTNAGTACCCCAAAAAAAATATCCTTTGCAGAGAATATAATANTAAAGCATCCTCAATTGCCAAAAACTTTTGTCAACTCAAGTGGCAAACTAAGGTACTAAGGCATGCATTAATAGGTGAAACGAATGCTAAGAAAAAATTAGCGGCTTTCCTTGAATCAGGTATTTTAAGTTACAAGAAAGGCCGAGACTTTCCTAGTTCAGGAAATGTTTCAAAACTAGCTCCAAACCTTCATTTTGGAGAAATATCTCCTAATCAAATTTGGTCACTGGTAAAAAGCATGCCGACTAATGAGAATACTGGCATTTTCATGAGTGAACTAGCATGGAGAGAATTTTCTTACTACCTTCTATACCATTTCCCAAAGATGACCCATCAAAATCTGAGGTCACAATTTGATCGATTTCCATGGATCAAAAATTTGAAAGGTCTGAATAATTGGAAATTGGGGAAAACCGGAATACCTATGGTAAATGCCGGAATGCGAGAATTATGGGAGACAGGCTCAATGCATAATCGATTAAGAATGATTGTTGGTTCTTTCTTGGTAAAAAAATCTATTAATTGATTGGCGATTAGGAGCACGCTGGTTTTGGGAGTGTTTATTTGATGCTGATTTGGCCAGCAACACTGCGGGGTGGCAATGGATTGCAAGTTCTGGTGCTGATGCTGCCCCTTACTATAGAATTTTTAATCCAGTATTACAGGGGAAAAAATTTGATCCAGAAGGTAACTATATAAAACAATATGTACTGGAGCTTCGTAATTTAGATTTAAAATATTTATTTGCTCCTTGGGAAGCACCTCCCTCATTTTTAAACAAAGCTGGTGTTATAATGGGTAAAAACTATCCGTATCCAATTGTTAACCTGTCAACATCGAGAAAAAACGCCCTTGAAGCCTTCAAGGCCTTGAAGAATAATGCTAGTCATTGATAATCTGCGCAAAAACTTTGTGTGACTTATCATTGGCAGTACTTTACCAACTAAAATAACTTGGAGGGTTTATTGACTTATTTTGAAGCATTACTTTCGGGCTTGCCATTCTTCATATCCCATTTTTTCGTGACACTTTTATTGTTATTTTTTGGAGTGATTATCTACATACTACTAACTCCAATTAAGGAAATAAGTTTAATAAAAAATGGAAATGTTGCCGCAGCAATTTCCTTTTCAGGAGCCCTGCTTGGAATTGGGATTCCCTTGGCCAGTTCTCTATCAGTAAGCAATTCATTAATTGAAATATTCATCTGGGGTGTTACCGCTATATTGATCCAATTACTTTGCTACAAGTTGACTGATACTTTCTTGAGTGACTTAGGAGAAAGGATCAATGAAGGTGAATTGGCTACAGCAATCTTACTTTTTTCTATCAAGATTTCTGTTTCTCTGGTAAATGCAGCTGCAATCGTCGGTTAAAATGTTAAGTTTTGTTAGCAAAAATATTTACCTAGCTATAGCTTTAATCGCTATTGTATGGTCTTTATTTAGCTCCATAGATAACCCTGACCACAGAAAAACAACCTATGCTTTCGCTGAAGAAGATACCTCATTAATTACAAAAAAAATCAATGAAAAAAAATTGCAAAACCTCAACCGGTATCGTTTAAAAACAGATGGGGGACAGCGGAGATCCGGGATGGGTACAGCATTTTATATTGGCAATAACATGTGGTTAACAGCCCGACATGTAGTTAACAAATGTGAACAGGTATTAATAAAAGAACACTCAAAAAAGGGCTTAATAGAAAAAATCCTTATTCATCCCAATTCTGACCTAGCCGTATTCAAACATTCTGATACTCGTGAGCCTGCGAAATTTAAGCTTGCTACCAATATCCTTCAATCCTCTTTTACCACTGGTTTTCCGGGAGGAACCCCCGGAGATGTTGCCCTTGCATTAGCTGGTTTTATGGCTATGGAAGAACGTGGCTACAATATTCTGGAAAAACATACTATTTTTGCGGTTTTGGAAAAGCATCCAACATCGCTTGGCTCCTTTGGCGGAATTAGTGGGGGCCCATCCTTTGATAGATTCGGAAACTTGAACGGTGTCATCGTAGCTGAATTTACCCGGAGAGGTTTACTTGGAGCAGTTGGTATTGAACAAATTTCATGGTTAATAACAGCCTCAAAAAAGGATTCTTATTTTTTTGAGGAAATCAGAAATAAAACTGAAAAAAAATTAAATACCAATGTCTCTCAAAATAATTTTAAGAAAGTCGGGGAAAGATTAAGAAAGGAAGGTTCCGTAAGCCATCTTTTTTGTATAGCTTGATCTATCGCTAAAATTTTACTCATGCTAATCGTCTGATTGGCTCATATGTTCTCTCAATTTTGCTTCCCGATATAAGGTGAACAACCCNGTAGCAATAATTAAAACCATACCTGTTAAACTAAAGTAATCTGGAATATCGCCAAATATGAAAAACCCTAGAAGTAATGCCCAGACCATGAGTGTATACCTAAAGGGACTAACAAAAGCTACAGAACCATGACGCATTGCCTCAACACTACAAAAGTAACCCATCATGAGTAAGAGACCTGAGAGAGAGAGTTGCAAAATTAAATTGTACTCTACAATCTGCCAATTTTGACTTACCATTAAATAAAATCCGGTTGAAGATGTTACAACCAGTGAAGTGACCAGAGAAACAAATATTGTTGGGATGTCCTTAGGCATTTTTCTAGTTAAAAGGTCTCTACAGGTTACAGATAAAACTGCTCCTATTGCCAATACGGAGTAGAAGTTAAATCCTTCAGTTCCTGGTTTAATAATAAGTAAGACACCAGTTAACCCAAGAATGATTGCTACTGCTCTCTTCCTCCCAAATGTTTCTTTTAGTACTAAACTGGCAGCAATCGTAACTACTAATGGTAAAGCCTGCAAAATAGCATTAACATTAGCAAATGGCATGTTTAAGAGTGCGATCAAAAACAAGATTGTTGCGAGAAGGTCAAAAAAGGATCTGCCTAAAGCTTTTTTAAATCCAGATTTGCATGCCGCTATATTTCGCACCATAATAGAAAAAATTACTGCTATAAATATTGAGCAAAAAATGCCTCTGATAAAAATAGCCTGAGCTAATCCCATTTGAGGAGCAACAATTTTCATAATGGCATCATTAGAAACAAAGGCAGCCATGGAAATACTCATAAAAAAAGCACCACGTAAATTGTTTGATTCTAAAAGCATATTGAAGCCAATTCACCATGTTAAAGGATTTACCATGAGGTAATTTATATAGCTCATACAGTGCAAATGTTACTTACTATAAACCACTTATAGGAAATATAGATTAATCACAATCAGCTTTGACACATGATACTTTTTTAAGATTTACAAAGGGTTATAGAATGGACTAGCTTGAGTGGTCAGCACGGTATTCATACCCGCAGGAGAATCTAAAATTTACTACCATTTGTCCCGAGGCATAGAAAAAAATCATAACTTCCTAAATGACAGACCACAGCATGAGTGTGGGGTATTTGGTATTTATGGACACACCGATGCTGTCGCTCTCACAGCCCTTGGTTTACATGCTCTTCAGCATCGCGGCCAAGAAGCAACTGGAATAGTCAGTTATGACAGAACTCATTTTCACGCGGAAAGAAGAATGGGTCTTGTCAGCGATACATTTACTAAATCAAGCGTTTTAGGTCGCTTAAAAGGTGATTCAGCTATTGGCCATGTCAGATATTCCACCACTGGCGCAACTCTATTAAGAAATGTTCAACCATTATTTGCGGATCTAGCATTGGGAGGATTTGCTATAGCGCACAATGGCAACCTAACAAACGCGCTTACGGTAAGACGTGATCTGGTAAGAGAGGGAGCAATATTTCAATCTACCTCCGACACAGAAACTATTTTACAATTGGTTGCTAGATCAAAAAAAACTAAAGCTATTGATCGAATTATTGATTCTCTCTCTCAAATTGAAGGAGCCTATGCATTAGTAACCCTCACAAATAACATGTTGATCGGAGCTCGGGATCCCTTCGGAATTAGGCCCTTAGTTCTTGGCGAATTAGAAGGACATTACATCCTTGCCTCAGAGACTTGTGCTTTTGATATTATTGGCGCTAAATTTTTGAGAGAAGTCGAAAATGGAGAGCTTATAGTAATTACTGATGAAGGAATACAAAGCATAAAGCCATTCCAAAAACTTACACCCAGACCGTGTATATTTGAATATATTTATTTTTCCAGACCAGACAGTTATCTAGGAGGGCTTAGTATTTATGAATGTCGCAAATCTTTTGGGCAACAATTGGCAAAAGAATCCCCTATAGACGCTGACTACGTCATTCCTGTACCAGATAGTGGGGTCCCCTCAGCAATAGGTTTTGCTGAAGTTTCTCAAATTCCATATGAACTTGGGATAATTAGAAACCACTATGTTGGAAGAACCTTTATTGAACCTCAACAGGCTATAAGAGCATTATCCGTCAAATTGAAACATAATGTTAACAAAAGTCTTGTAAATGGAAAAAAAATAGCCCTGATTGATGACTCTATTGTGAGAGGAACTACATCTACTAAGATTATTGAAATGCTAAGAGAGTCTGGAGCGACAGAAGTGCACATGCGCATTACATCTCCACCAATCAAATATCCTGACTTTTATGGCATAGACACCCCAGTTCAGGAGCAATTATTGTCAGCAAATTATACTCTTGAGGAAATTTGTAACTTTCTAAAGGCGGATAGCATTTCTTTTTTAAGTATTGATGGCTTATATAAGGCAATGGGGCATCCAAACGGAAGAGATCACAACAACCCCTTTTTTACTGATCATTGCTTTACTGGTGATTACCCAACCAAACTAAAAGACAGAGAAAGCAAAGAGGAATTTTCACAACTTTCCCTCCTCTCAAACCTTGAATAAAATATAGACTTTATGATGAGAATTTCACCTACAAGACCATCACCCTTTTCTAGCTTTAAATACATTCAAACGATTGGGGTAGCATGTGCGACAAATCTCACATATTCTTCCATCACAGCCTCTTGCTGTGCAAAACTCTCTTCCGTAAAATATGATCTGCAAGTGTAGTTTGTTCCATAATGCCTTAGGAAAGACTTTTTTCAAATCTTCCTCTGTCTTCATAACATTTTTGCCACTAGAAAGCCCCCATCTCTGGGCTAAACGATGAATATGTGTGTCAACTGGAAATGCAGGAATTCCAAAGCCTTGTGAAATGACAACGCTAGCGGTTTTATGGCCAACTCCTGGGAGCTCTTCTAAGAGTATCAAATCATTAGGAACCTTTCCTCCATACTTTTGTACCAAAATACTGGATAGCTCCGAAATTGCTTTGGACTTTCTGGGAGCTAAACCGCATGGTCTAATGATTTGATAGATGGCTTCGATTGGAACATTCTCCATTTGAAACGGATCCGCAGCTAAACTGAACAACTTTGGTGTAACTTTATTGACTCTCTCGTCTGTACATTGTGCACTTAATAAAACTGCAACCAGCAATTGAAAGACATTGTTGCTCACCAATGGTATCGGAGGATCTGGGTATAAAGAGCTTAGTTTGGTTTGTATAAATGAAACTCTTTCTGATTTTAACATGGTTATAACTTAACCTTTCTGAAACTAAATAACTTCAAAATAACATTTGTCCAAACCAAAAACTGCTGACTGCAGGAATAGAACCAAGAATTAATCACTATAATCAATTAACGTCCTATAACAGGAAAGTTCTGTCCAATCCCAATATTTTTTTCTTATTTTTTCACTTATGTTACCTGGTTTGCCATTGGAATAAATCGTTGAATTTACCCGTACAAGAGGCATCACACCACCAGCAGAAGTGGAAAGGAATATTTCATCAGCATCCAAAACTTCTTGTTTAGTGATTTCACGCACTTCAGTGCTTATTTGAAGAGATTCCGCAATCTCTAAGACAGTTTGCCTAGTTATACCTTGCAAAACGCCCTTAATTGGAGTCATTAATTTACCATTTTTAACTACAAAAATATTAAATCCTGGCCCCTCGGTCAGACAATTTTTGTGATCAACGAGCAAAGCAGTATCATAATTTTGTTCTTTTGCTTCATAAAGACCTCGAGTGAAGTCTCCCCAGTGATAATTCTTTATTGTGGGATCAAAACTAGATTCATCTATTCTTTTTACAGAAACGGAGATTAAGGCGCTTGCGCCCCTAGCAATGACCTCAGGTTTAATCACATGAATATAAGGAACACACCATGCATAAAAATAATTCTCACATTCTCTTGGATCACGACTCCCTGGGATTATAGGAATTCCGCGACTGCACACCATAGTCACGTAACTATTTCTTAATCCAGAAGCACCAACCATTTCCAATAGAGCATTCTCAATAGCATTCTTACTTAGTTGAGGTTCAAGCTTCAATCCTTTCATTGAGGCAATAAACCTGTCTATGTAATTGGATAAGCGAAAGAAGCCCCCATTTATTACTGGAACAACGTCATAGGTTATATCAGAACGTACCAAACCCCAATCATTGACTGGAATTGAGGCTTCACCTAAAGGTATAATCTGACCTCTCATCCAAGCAGCACCAAGTTCCAAAGCACTTGTTGTTGAACCTTTTTTTTTGTCTTGGAGCTTAGCCGTTTCTATGGCGCCCAAATCATTCTTCGGTTCATTCACTTTTTTCTCCAGAATAATGTAACTTCCGTGAAAGATATTATTAGAATACGATCTAGTAAATACTGTTGTTAAAAACTGAACATTTAGAATATGAAAAAATTGCTCGAAATTCTTAGAAACTTTTATTTAATATGTATTCTAGACTAAAATTATTAAGTTGATTTTAAACTTTTTGCCTTAATGAAAATACAAAAATCCAGCTTAAGAATAATAAAGGTAAACAAATAGCAAACGATGCACGAATTCCATAATTTTCAGCTATAAATCCTAATAATGGAGGCCCCAACAGGAACACGACAAAAGATAACTGTGCCAAAGATGCCACATTAGTAGCAGCGGACCTATCCGATTTTTGGGCGGCTGCAGATACAGCGAGTGGAAATAAAACTGCAGTTCCTCCTCCCATTAAAGCAAAACCGAGTAAGGCCATATGAGGTTTATTAGTAAAACAAATCATAACTAACCCTATAAACATAGTCACTATGGATGCACGAGCGACTGCTTCTACTCCATACCGTTCAACAATAGAGTCAGCAAAATATCTAACCGTAAATTGAGCTAAAGCTCCTAGGAATAACGCTGTACCATTCAGAAATGCAGGTGTCCCAAAAATATCCCTCATAAAGATTACAGACCAATCTATCCCTGCCCCTTCAATTAACATAGCTGACAAAGTAAATACCACTAAAGCAAGCACACCTTTATTGGGCACTACAAATATTGAAGTTTTATGATTTGAATTTGGTCGGGACCCAGCTCTCTTATATCTGGAAGAGAAATAAAAAACCAATAAAGAAGCAATAAAAAAAGATCCAATAAAATGAAATGTCGGGGTAATCTCATTTTGTGAAAATAGTGCTCCGAACAGGCCCGCTGTAAAAAAACCAAGACTCCAAAATGAATGACTTCTATTCATAATCTTTTTACCAATTTTATACTCTACCCTGTCAGCCTCCAAATTTACTGCCACTTCAACTATTCCTACAGCCATTCCACCTACAAGCAATGCAAGAAAGAAGCTAAGAGGCTCTACTGAAAATGATGCTACAATTAAGGAAATCCCCAACATTGGAACTCCAATACACATGGCCAATTTAAACCTGAGAACTTTCAAAATTTTGTCAGCAAAAAATAAAGCAATCTGAACCCCTAACGGCAGTCCAGTAAGAGCCAAACCTAAGGCCCCTTCCCCAATGCCCATTTGTATTTGCATATCTCCAATTCTTGGGAAAATAGCTCCAAACGAAAATGAATATAGGAAAAAAAAGAAAAAAACGTAATGTTGTGGGAGAATTAATTTCATTTTCAAAATTGCTATCTTGTTAATCTTTTAATCAAAAAAATTAGATATTTTCATGAAAAGTAACTAAAA
>PACC02000037.1 GCA_002699695.2 Paracoccaceae bacterium
CTTTTATTCTGTATATCTTCAGGAGTGTTAAGCATGTAGGCCCTATCGACTATTCACTACACCCTAACTAGCAAGTAATATACCAGATCATTCGAAATTAAAACTCTACAGTGCTCAGCAAAAACTTAAGTACAAGAAAATAAACCCAAATACAAAAAAATATCTGAATAACATAAATTAAAGTACATCGAAATGAATTAGCACATCTTCCATCCTCCATTGAACTAGAAATGGTATATTAATTGCTTCACAACAGTGTTAACCAATTAAGAAAGATGATTTCCTAATGAATGTGCTTAACACACCTAGCATGCCTCCATCTCCCTTAGAGCTACTAAATGAAGTCATCGCTTCCTATAATGATAGGAATTTTGAAAAAGCATTAATGCAAGGTAATAAAATTATTAACTTGCACCCCTTATATCATCCCATCCACAATATCTTGGGTACTATAAATTCTATCTTGGGTCATCATGAACAAGCTGTTTATCACCTACGTCAAGCTATCAAACTGGAGCCAAACCATGCCCACGCTTATAACAACCTTGGCGTAACACTAAAAAATCTCTTCAAATATGACGAAGCTCAACAAATGATTGAAAAGGCAATCAAAATTAAACCAGATAATGCTCAAGCTTATAAAAACCTAGGTGATATCTTTAGAAAGAAAAATCTTAATGACTTAGCAATCCAAAATTACAAAACATCCATCCAGATTAATCCTTCATGTTTTGAAGCCGTTAAGAATCTTGGAGCAACTTTACAAGAATTAACTAGGTTTGATGAAGCTCTATCCTGTTTTGAAAGTTTTCTAACGCTGGATCCCAGTTGTGCTGATGCTATGTATTATAGTGCACTCATCTTTTTTGAAATTGGGCAATACAGTCAAGCTTTTGATTTCATTAAAAAGGGTCTTTTGATTAAGCCAGATGATGAACAGTTCATGCAAATTTATGCTAAAGGACTAGCTAGTATGGGAGAAGTCATCCCCTCGATCACAGTGTTAAAGAAAATAATAAGACTTAATAGTAATAATTCCAACATTATAACAGATTTGGTTAAATTAAGCTCTTATGACACCAAATTAAATCCCAAAAAATTATTTAAGAACTTCTGTAAAGTTATGAACTGCGATCAAAATATTCCAGAGAGGTGTGAAGAAAATCCTTGCCAGGAAATTATTGCATTAATGGGCTTTGGTCGTGCTGGAGCACTCTTTTTCCATTCTCTAATTGATGGAAATCCAAATGTTTTAACACTACCCGGTTATTTCTTTAAGGGATGGTTTGGAGAAAATGTCTGGGAATTGATAGCCCCCAACACCAGAGAGTCCAACTGGAAAAAAATACTAGCTGACAAGATTTGTGACAATTTTGAACCTCAGTTCAATGCTAATAGCAAAAGGAACGTTATTGGAAATCCTCAAGGTCACACCAATTGGTTAGCTAATGGATTGGGATTTACCAAGATGGGTCCTAATCATTCAAACGTACTCGTATTAGATCAAACTGATTTTAAACAACAATTTGTTGAACTTCTTAAATCTTATGACTCTATTGACCAAAAATCCTGTTTCGAATTAATCCATAAGGCCTTTAATATTGCCTACAGGAAAACCCCTATCCTTAAACAAAGCACTATTCCTCCAATATTTTACCACCTGCATAATCCAGATTATTTTGAACAGGCCAATTTCTTCAGTCAGTATCCTGAAGCTAAGGTCTTATATATCATGAGACATCCAATTCAGATGCTTGAGTCGTGGTTGGCTGAAGAATATGCTCACTTTCAAAACAGTTCCTATGTAAATCACCATAGTATTTTGTATCACTCCATAGTCGATAGGATTATTAGCTCTCTTAATTTTTCATATAACCCCTTTAATGACTTAACCCATACGAGGGGGGTCAAAATTGAGGATATTAAGAGGAAGTCTGTAGAAAATCTTCCAATCATAGCTGCTTGGCTAGGCATAAGTGATCATCCATCTCTCTATAAAAGTGAATTCCTAAATAAACAGTATTCCAGACCCTCCGCAAGTTTTGATCAAATCACAGGTTTTGATACCCGATCAATTGATGTACCTCCCGGTAGAATCTTTGGGGAAAGAGACATCATAATCCTTGAAACATTGTTCTGGCCTATTTTGGAAATATATAAATATACAAACATAACCAGAAATCAGTTTACTAAGAAGCTCAAAACTATCCGTCCATGGTTAGATGAACCCTTCCAATTTGAAGACTATATTCAAGCTAAGACTTCAAAAAACAATTTTTCCTTAAAAAGTTCGGAATCTCATGCATCCTTTCATAAACACCTAATCAATGCATGGGAAACCCTATCCAATACTGGGACATATCCCCACCTTATAAAACCCTTAGTACTTTAAGGATTTTCTGAAAAGAATTTCTAAGAAATAGGTACAACCATTTTCATTCTTATTTTTACAATCTAATTCGAATGAAATTAGCTTTGGCTGACAGAATTTTAGCAGATGTCCCTATACCCAAGATCCAAAAGCATTTCATAAATATATTTATTGCTGAACATGTATTTACATTTATAGTATAAATATGATTTTATTTTTTGAAGATGAAGTGATCGTGGGAAATGCTGTCTCAAATGGGATCAGTCAAAATTTAAGCACGCTCCACTTCGTCAACTGATAATTAAAATGTTAGCAGAGGTTTCGTATGGACGACTGCGTTTCAAAACCTTCCGTAAAAAGAATTCCCTTTACCAAAGATCATGGAACTGGCCCTAGGGCACGATTAGGGCTCCTAGTATTAGAGTCTGATCAAAGTATCGAGGATGAGTTTCGATTGCTCACAAAAGTGGCTGGGGTGTCCGTTTATCATAGCCGTCTACAAAATGAAACAATTATAACACCTGAATCCTTATCGAAAATGAAAGAGCAACTACCATTAGCCTCTAATCTATTTCCAAAATATCTAAACCTGAAAGTTATAGGTTATGGGTGCACTTCTGGCTCAACAATTATAGGAGAAACCATGGTCTCTGATATAATTGGTAAAGTCCATCCCAATGTTCTAGTTACAAATCCAATGACTGCGGCTAAGGTTGCTTTAAAAGCGCTTAATATAAACAGTATGGGACTTGTTACTCCTTACTCTCCTGACATCACCAAATCTATGGAAATCAATCTTAAAGATTCAGGTTTTGAAGTTAAGCAAGTCGGGTCATTCTTCGAAGAAAATGATAAGATCGTCGGGAGAATAGATCAAAATTCCATACTGGACGCTACTATTGAAATTGGTAAAAATAATCTGTGCGATGGCGTTTTTATTTCTTGTACAAACTTACGTGCCTCTCCAATTATTGAAAAAGCCGAAGCAATTCTTAACAAACCAGTTACTGCTAGTAATCATGCTCTAGCCTGGCACATGCTGCGGTTGGCTGGAATCAACGACAGGATATCAGGGCTAGGAAAATTATTTAATCTTCAGATAAATAATGATTAACCCAAACCGAAACTTTCTCCTTCAAAACTTGAAGAAGATGATCAGTATACCGAGCATAAACCCGTTTGGTATCCACGAACCTGGGAAACCTGCAGAAGGGGAAATCGCCGCCTATTTCGAAAATTGTTTACTAAAATTAGGATTGAAGACAAACAGCCATATTGTTTCAAATGGGAGGAAAAACGTGTGGGGGGTTCTTAAAGGGAAAGGTATGGGGCCAACCATTCTTTTAGCTGGTCACCTTGATACGGTGGGTGTGGAAGGATACAAAGATCCTTTTATCCCACGAATAAAAGGGGATAGGATTTATGGGCGTGGCGCATGTGACATGAAGGGAGGCCTTGCCGCAATCCTTGAGACCGTCCGAATTTTAATAAAGGCCAAAATTTCAATTAATGGAGATATTATAATAGCGGGTATTGTGGATGAAGAAGATGCAATGGTAGGCTCCAAATATTTCGGACAATATGGTCCTAAGATTGATTTCGCGATAGTAGCCGAACCGACCGACCTCACTATCTGCCCTAGACATAAGGGACAAATTTGTTTTGGCATGAAAACTTATGGTCGAGCAGCACACTCTAGTATGCCTCACAATGGGATAAATGCCATATATCATATGTGCATGGTTATAAAAAAATTAAGGGAACTAGCTGAAAATCTGACTCAACGTGAAATAGACCCTATCTCTGGCTACCCAAGTTTAAGCGTCGGTGTAATAAGAGGGGGCTCCCACCATTCTGCCGTACCCGATTTTTGTGAAATAGAGATTGATCGGAGAACCGTCTTTGGAGAAACCAAGGACTCTGTAATGTCTGAATTTGAAGGAATATTTGAAGAGCTAAAAAATAAAATCCCTGATTTTAATTATGAAATAGCTGAGCCTACCCTTTTCGTTCCACCTTTGAAGACCCCCCAACAATCGCCCCTGATAGTAGCTATAGTAAATGCTACTCGGGAATTATTTCCTGAAGCCAAAGAAATAAAAACTTTTCCTGGCTCTACAGACGCACCCAACTTTAATTGTCCAGCTGTGATTTTTGGTGCCGGAAATTTGAAACAGTGCCATTCTCTCTCTGAATATATTAGTATTGAAGATCTCAGGCAGGCTGTAAAAATATATACAAGAACGTTAATTTTACTTCAAGATTCCTATCCAAATCCATGAGCCCCCAGGATAGTTAGAAAGGTTTTTACAACAATAAATACCTTCTTGCTTTGAATTAGAGTATTTTAGAGATCTGCTTAAGGGCTTTCTTATAAGCAGATTCGATGTCTTTGCGTCGACAATGTTGACCATTATTCACTACATGTCGCCCAGCTGAAAATACTGAATTGATCACATTTCTGCTTTCTGAAAAAATAATATAATTCAGCTTTTCATCATCTTTTAGGTGAGAGTAGTGCATGGAAGTTAAATCTAATGCTAAGATGTCGGCCCAATAACTCTCTTTTATTAAACCACATTTTCTACCTGATGACATCGCTCCTCCTTCCAAAATCCAATCAAAGAGTTCCCGACCAATTGACAAATCTATACCAGTTTTCATAGCCAACCTACTTTTTTGCTTAAGCCTTTGAGAATATTCAAGCATCTTTAATTCACCAAACAAAGAAATAGAAACGTTTGAGTCAGTCCCAATCCCAAATCTACCACCAGCTTCCAGCCAAGTTTTCCCGTTAAATATGCCATCTCCTAAATTTGCTTCAGTGATAGGACAGAGAGCAATCACAGCTCCAGACTTTGCTAGCTCCGTTGCTTCCATATCTGACATTTGAGTGCAGTGAATCAGGCACCAATCATGATTCAAATTTGTATTTTCTATCAACCATTCTATTGGTGTTCTACCCCAGTTTTGCTCTATTTCTTGAACTTCCTTAACTTGTTCCGCTACATGAATATGGATGGGATACCCAGCAAATTGTTTCTCTAATTCAATTAGCGATTCTGCTTTTACTGCCCTAAGGCTATGAGCTGCTACACCCACTTTGACATCAGAGAAATTCTTAGTGGAGGAATTCAATTGATCAACCAAATTATAGTATTCTTCAAAATTTAATCCGAATCTATCTTGCCCTGAGATCAATGGAGATCCAGAAATTCCTCCGTGCTCATATAGTACCGGTAATAAAGTGAGCCCTATCCCCGATAGACAAGATGCATTTATAACTCTTTGGGACATTTCACTTCTGTCATTGTAGCGATTACCGGCTAAGTCATTATGAACATAGTGAAATTCTGTTAATCCACCATAGCCCGCCTCCAACATCTCCATTTGTGCAAAAGCACATATCGCCTCAAAATTCTCCGGACTTATGGCATTGAGGAACTTATACATAAATTCTCTCCAAGACCAGAAATCGTTACTTTGATGTGTCGAGGTTTCACTTAACCCAGTCATTGCCCTTTGAAAGCAATGGCTGTGTAGATTCATTGGGGCTGGTAACAAAGTATCAAATTCCAATCCTGAGGGGCTTGTATCTGTAACGATAGAATCTATTTGTCCCATCTGATTTATGTTAATTTCTGTATCCTGAGCCCAACCGTCAGGGAGCAGGACCCGTTTACCCCATATTTTTTGCATAAAAACCCCTTGTACTGATCTCTTTCTTCATGAATTTCTAAACTTGTAACCTATTTTTCCAACAAATTTTGGTGCAGTCTTTTTGTGAGAAAATCACATTCAAGAAGTTGGCTTTGACCAGACTGCTCCCTCTTGCTTGGCTGTTGCCATCAAAACTTGATGCTGGCTATCACAAATTTCTTGATGCATTTGCAAAGATTCCTCACTAAATATCTTTGCAGGTTCTGGATAATGAATGAAATTGCCTTTATTATCAACCCCACGGGCAGGCATAGCATATGATTTTCCTAGTGTTTGCTGAACTACATCAGGATTTATATACCTTATAGCAATCCCTATTCGTCTATCATTAGAAGAATTTGGACCAGAACCGTGAATCATTAAACCATGGTGAAGAGACATTTGTCCCGGATTCAATTCGGCAAATATTCTTTCACTTTTGGGAATATCGACTTTAATTTCTTGCCCTCTAGATAGCAAACTTTTTTTGGAAAATTTATCATCATGAGGGAGAATCTTGTCTTTGTGAGATTTCCTGACAAATTCCATGCAACCCGATTCCACATTGGAAGGGCTAAGTGCAATCCATGCTGTAATCTGTCCAGATGTTTCTCCCATACCCCAATAAGTGAGATCCTGGTGCATGCCAACAAAATTTTCCGTCTTCATTTCTTTGATAAAAAACTCAGCTGCCCAAATTAAAATGTTGCCTCCCAAGATAGATTCAACAACATCGAGAACAGCCTTATCCTTTGCTATACGAGCTGCCAATGGAATCACAGCATTTGCGGGACCTCTTTTATATGCACTTAATGGTTTTGGTAATTTGATAGATGCATATGCATGCTCTATGGCTTCCAGTTCTTCACGAAAAGCATCCACTTCAGCTTGGGAAAAGATACCGATTGGGAACAAAAATCCGTCTTTTGTATACTTCTCAACTAATCTATGAGTGAGCTTACCGTTCGCTAACTCTATGTTTTTATCCATTATCATGATCCCTATTAAATCTTTAAATCCTGTATTATTTCACGATTTTCTTGAACAGTAAAAGGAAGAAAACAAACTCGGCCTTCTCTAATGTCATCTTTCCCAATAACAACTTTTATACTTTGTCCATGATTCCAAGAACCCTTCTGAATTAAGGCTATCCCTGTGTTAACTCTTAAACTGGGATTGAATATACCAGAAGTAATCTGACCAACATTTATATTTTCATTGTGCAATTGCCATGGTTGAGTGCAAGCAGATTGTTCTTTTCCAGAAAACACTATACCCCGAATTTTTCTTTTAGGACCTATCCTCTTTTCTGCAATCAAATGATCTCTACCCAAAAAGTCCATATTTTTATTTAAAGAGCAATATTTTTCCATGCCGCATTCAAGAGGGGTATTCTCGCTTGTCATATCATTGCCATAAGAAATCAGTCCTGCTTCAATTCTATCAATTAAATTGGGCCCCCCTGGACGCATATTATATTTGGCTCCTACGTTCCATATGACATCCCACATTTCCTTACCAAGCTTGGAATCGTTCAAAAAAATCTCATATCCATCCTGACTAGAATAACCTGTTCTAGAAATTACTTGTTGGGTATCTTTAAAATCGAAAAGGCCAAAACGAAAAAAATTTAAATCACAAACGCCTTTACCAAATACTTCAGACATAACCTCTTGTGCTTGTGGGCCCTGAACAGCTAACGGGGATACATCAGGTTCGCTAACGCTTACATTCAGATCCAAACCTATAGCCAATGCCTTCGCCCATAATAAAACATCAGAGTCAGCTATCGAAAGCCAAAATTTTTCATCACTTAGTTTCAATAATATTGGGTCATTAATAATTTTACCTTTATCATTTGTCAGAGCTAAATACATACACTGGCCTACTTCAGCATTAGCAATATTTCGAGGGGTCATCTTTTGCACTAGTGATAAAGCATCTGGCCCTTCTATTTCCACTTGCCGCTGACAACCTACATCCCAAATTTGTACGGCCGTTCTTAAATGATAAAAATCTTCCGCAACACTATTTTTAAAGGATTTGGGAAGTAGCGTATGATTAACCACAGTGAAACCAGAAACGCCTAATTTCTCTATGCTGGAAGTAAAAGGTGTTCTTCTAATCCTTCGAGACATTTGTAAATTAGAATTCAAACGCGGTTCCTTGGTCACCTAGAAATCCAGCTGGAAAATCCATAAGGTGATAATATGAATGGCATATGATAAGTAGCGTCTATATTTTCAAATTTTATCCCTATCGAAATAGAAAAAACTGTAGTGTTTTTTCCAGACTTGTCTTTCTCACTAATAGTATCTAATGATTCAGGCATTGTAATAACAACTTGATGTTCGAATTTTTCACCAATTTTTGGCGAAAACTGGGTCTTCACCCTACCACCCAGATCTGTCTTTTTCTGGAATATAGTTTTTCTTTTACCCCCTTTAGAAATTTCTAACAAAGAAACTTCGACATTTGATAGATGCGTGCCATCCAGAGAACTTAAAATATGTGTGCTGAAGGTGGCCATTATTTACTCAATTGAAGATTTATCACGTTTATCAGAAGTAGCTGCAACAATAGGACTTATCTGTCCTCTAGTTTTGACGTTAATGCAGGCGGGCTTCCCGCTATTTATAGCTCCTTTTACTGCGGATTTAATGTCAGCTCTATTAGTCACAAGTTCACCATAGCCCCCAAGACCTTTAAACATGTCATGAAATGGTATATCCCTAAAGTCAGTAGCAAAATGTGATCCACTCTGGAACATTCTTTCCTGTTGCTGAGAAATGCAATCAAGTCCTCCATTATTGTCAACTATCACTATAATCGGTAATTCCTCTTGAAAGGCTAACTCTATTGAAAGACCTCCCGAAAGAAATGCACCATCACCACTAATCAGCACTACGTTATCTTGTGGATGAATCCTTTTCAAGGACACTGCAAAAGAAACTCCTAGTCCCAATAAGCTAAAGGAACCTGGGTGCATTATGGTAGCCAAATTCTTACCCTGCTGGGCAATCACATTTGCGGCTATTTCAGACCAAAAATGTGTATTTCCACCATCAAAAACTAAATGGCTTCCATCTTCCATTGTTTCCATCACATCCACAGCTAATTGCAAAGGATGAATGACCCCACCCTGCCAAGATTTTCTTGATGTTTTGGATTCTAAGTTTAAGAGAGTTTCATCAACCCAAGTTTTTCTCATCTGTAAATGTTTTTCAAGCCAACTTGACTCAAATTTTCCCGCTAAAATCTCCTTAACCTTTAGCAATTCTTCAAAGAATGCCCCTGGGTCACTTAACAACAGATGGTCCGCTGCTCTATTCATTTGAATTTCTTCATCTGATCCGTTAACACAAATTAGTTGCAAAGATTTTGGAAACAAGGGCGGGTTACCAAAATTCATCTGATTATCAAGTCTGCCCCCAACCATTATAATACAGTCACAATTATTAAATGCCCATTTAGATGGATGATATTGATGGATATCGGCAAGGCCCATCATTTCCTTATAATTCGATCCCAAAAGTTTCTGATGGTATGGGATATTAAAAATGGGAATACCTAAAGTTTTTGCAAAGCTTGCTAATTTTTCTTCAGACTTTGACCACCACACTCCATGACCTGCAATCAAAATTGGTCTTTTTGACTTTTTTATAATTTCAATGATCTTATCTAAGGCCTTAGGATCAGGCCAAGCTCTTGGCGTAGGATTTGAGGATTGCTTAAAGGGCCGCTCTGTTTCAGAGATATCGTCAGGAAATGAACTAAACATGATGTCTACAGGTATGCTAAGATGTACTGGACCAGGATAACCAGAAATAGCAATCTTATATGCTCTATCAACGAACTCTCTAATTCTAGTACCATCCGTAACCGAACAGCTATATTTTGTGATGGGTGCAGCCATTGCGACGTCATCAATTTCCTTAAAACCACCCGCCCCTTTTCTCTTTAAAGTTGAAGAACCAGTGATAAAAATTACGGGTGATCGCTCTCCCCATGCTTCCATCATTGCTGGTACAGCGTTGGCAAATCCTTCTGGGCCAACTAAACAAATGGTAGGTTCCCTAGTGATCCTAGTATGGCCATCAGCTAAATGACCAGCTATCTGCTCATGTGGACAATTAATTACTGGGATTTGACAATTCTTAAATCCTTCAAGGGCTGGATTACAGAAGCCACCCGCCAAAGTAAAAACATGCTTAATATTTTTTTCATGAAAAGCCTTTGCCAATAAATGCCCACCGCGAACCATACTCATCCTACCTTTGCTTTTTGTTTGTCAAAACGGTAAATTACCTGACTATTTAATTCTTCAAGCGAAGTACAGCCTATCTGAGCCATGGCAGAATCAATTTGTTTCCCCAGAATATTTATAAGATGTACTATAGCTGGTCGATAACCTAAAGCACTAGCAAAAAGAAATGGCCTACCCAAAAATACAAAATCTGCTCCCAGAGCCAATGCCTTTATGATATCTTCTCCTGTCCTCACACCCCCATCAAACATTATTGGAAATTGGAAGCCAAGTTCATTTCTAATCAATCTCAAAAGATCTAAAGCTGCAGGGGCACTTTCTAATTGCCGTCCCCCATGATTTGAAACATAAATCCCACTACAACCACAATTAATGCAGTCGTATGCATCCTGGACACAGGTAATCCCTTTTACATAAAGGTTGCCTTTCCAACGATCCCTCAAGGATTTTAGAAAATCCAAATCTGCAATAAGTCTCGTTCCTGAATATCGATCAAAAAATGGTCTACCCCCTTCAGACAATCCAAAGTTATGAGCAAATTTGGGAATTCCGCTAAATATGTAAGGGATGGACCAAGATGGATGGGTCGCACAATCTAATAATTGTTGAGTTCCAAACACAAAAGGAGCCTTGAACCCATCTCTGACTTCAGTTGGTCTATAGCCTTGTGCTGGCACGTCTACTGAAAGAATCAAATTCCTAATCCCGAGCTCCTTTGCCCTATCTACTAGTTTAAAAGTACCCTCTTTTGAGCTGCCCATGTAAAGCTGAAACCAGATATTATCTCCAGCAATTTCATACATTTTTTCCATAGTTGTGGATGCAGCTGTCGAGACACATAAGGGAATTCCAGATTTATTGACTGAATGCGCTAACATTATGTCAGACATCGGATTTGCCACGTTACATAACCCCATCGGGGCAATTCCAAAGGCATGTTGCCACTTTTCACTCAAAAGAATTTTGCTTTGATTCCTCTGAGAGACATCCTTTAATGCTCTTGGCTGCAAAAGAATCTTCTTAAAAGATTCCAAATTACGATCTACAGCTAAGCCGTTTCCAGCTCCACCATCTATGTACCCAAAGACCATCTTGGGTAATTTAATTTTGGCTTTTTTACGAAAGTCATCCAAAGTTTGTAGAAGATTCAAATTCAAAAGCAGTCCCACTCCAAGAATTTAGTAATTATTATACTTCTGATATATCTATAAGCTGACAATAACTCAATAACCTAGCGCCCAATATCAAAAGAAAAAGAAAATGCCTTTGCTCCCTAATAAGTTGCTTTCTAAATTTATTTACTAATTTAACAGATCACTAGCCGTCAAAAAAGCAGCGGTCTTTTGCTTTAAAGCATTCTGGGCAAAACGACTATGCAACCAAACTCCGGTTCGGGCAGGAGACCCTGATCCCAATGACCAAACGCCAGCAACCAATCCCGCCAAAACATCCCCTGAACCGGCAGTCCCCAACTGGGGCAAATTTAAATTATTTATCCATAAGGCCTCTGACTCATAAACTAAGGTACCTGCACCCTTTAATATCCACTCACCCCCAAAGTATTTCCTCAGATATGATATCGTTTCAAAACGATTCATTTCCTTTCGTTGAATTAAGTCGTACGCNTCACCTGCATGCGGAGTNGCCACAAACTTTCCCNATCTCTTTGAAGGTAGNTCCCTTGCCAACCAACGAAGGCCATCTGCATCAAGCACAATAGGTATGCTTGAATTCCAAACAGTTTTCAATAGATTGTCAAATTCAGATCCTAGTCCTGGACCCAATATGCAAACTCGGCAATTCTTAACCAAATCTAAAACAATGTCTGCCTTTGGCTCAACTGTAATAAGTTCTGGAGGGCGTTGAAGGCTCCGGGTATTTGTAGCCCAGAAAACTTTTCCTGCTCCTGCCTTCAGCGCAGCTAAACCAGCCAACATGCCGGCTCCTTCCATACCCTTCATTCCTCCAATTACCATCACATTTCCTCTAGTACCTTTATGTGCTGAAGGCTTTAAAAATCCAAAATCACAGTCATTTTCTTCAAGGACCTGGCCATCCGCTCCCTTTGAATATTCTTCTGCCCCAAGATTATTAAAAGTTATCTGACCTGCATAATCAACAGCTTCCCCAGTCAATAATCCTTGCTTCATAGCCAAAAAAGTTATTGTTTCAGATGCCCACACAATTGATCCATAACCTTGACCAGTCGTGCCATTGAGCCCACTAGGTATATCTAACGATAAAATATTTTTCCCGTTATTCTTTTCTGCGTTTAAAAACTCAATTGCATCTTTATATTTTCCTTCAGGCGTCCTAGAGATCCCTGAGCCTAACAAGGCATCAACGTACCAAGTTCCCATCTCAAGATTAGGATTCCATTCTCCAATTCTCATACCAAGATCAATACAAAATGCTCTTGCTAACTTTGCCTCCTTGGTTGAAGGCATTTCAACCTGAAAAACATTGACCTTGCGATTAGCCATGAAAAGCAGGGCGGCTAAACCATACCCATCACCACCATTATTTCCCTTGCCACAAATGATTACAATGTTATTGGCCGAGCGTGACAGTAATAGATCACATGCTACATGAGCTGCACGCATCATTAACAGAAAACTGTTCGTTCCATTTTTAATTAACTCGGCTTCAATCTGCCTGACCGAATCTGTTGAATAAACAGCCTTAAAATTATCTCTCATTTGAAGTCAATTAATCCCTTGAATTAAAAAGAAATCAGTTTGTGCGGGTAGCGTCCTTTAAGAAATTTATTAAGTCAAGTCTGTCCTGATTTTTCTTGATTTTCTGAATGGGCATTTTGGTGCCAGGCGTTACGATTTCTGGACCCGCTTTAAATAGCCAACTAATGGTCTCCTCAGTCCATATAATTGTAGATTTCAGTAAAGCATCGGAGTAGGGATAATCTGCGATCGATCCTGCTTTTCTGCCAAAAACTCCAAGCAGAGGTGGTCCTGCTCTTCTCCCAATCTCTGAACTATCGAGCGTGTGACATATGCTACATTTTCGTGCAAACTGAAGTGCTCCGTTACTTAAAGCATCCGTTTCCTGAAAACGTCTATTATTAGATTTTGGCAGAAAATAATTTGAATGAAAGGATTTTAATCGCCATTCAATGAGAGTATCATCTAACCCTCCTATTATCACAGCCTCATTTTTTGAATTATAAACTGCGTCCCAAACAGGTCCATCAACAGCTAAAAAGTCTTTTTGTATCTTCATTTTAGCAAGATCTATTAATATAATGCGGCCATTCATATTGCCAAAAATGGCTTTCTTATCATTAGGATAGTAGTTTAAAGCGGAAACAGGTGCACCCTCCTCCAAAATTTTTATAAAAACTTCTTTTCCATCTAAACTTCGTATCACCATTAAGCCATTAATCGTCCCGTAAAGTAATAAATTCTCCACCTCATCAACCATCAGAACATTAACACCCCAGCCATTATCAACTAGGGTGCGAACTTCGTCGCCATCAGAAAGTTTCCAATGCCTAATTGTCCCGTCATACCCGGCAGAATAGAGGTACTGACTATCTTCCGAAAATTTAACCGAATTAACAGGACCATCATGACCAAAAATTGATTTAACCAACTTCCCTGTTTCAGCATCCCAAATTTTTATACTATGATCCCAACTAGCACTAGCCAAATACTGATTGTCCCGTGAAAAATCAATGTCGACAACCTTAGCTGTATGCTCATCCAAAATGAATCTACTTGTTTTAGGAATCACTGGTTTGTAAAAATCCCACAGGAATATTTTGGCGTCATCTCCAGCTGTAGCAAGTAGTTTACCCGAATTAGAAAACTTCGCCACATTAACAGCCGCTTCATGTCCCATGAGCTGTTTAATTTCTCTAACTTCATCTAGCTCCCATACTAATACAGAATAGTCAAAGCTAGTTGAAACGAGTAAGTTTTTTTCGGGCGAGGTAGCCAAACCCATAACAGGTCCCCCGTGTCCCTCATGCTTTATTGGGGTCGGATAGCATAAGTCTGGCATGAACTGGCAACTCAAGATAAGACATAGTGCTAATATTGTTTTATTGCCGCTCTTCAAAATTGCCAAAAATGTTAAGCTAAAAACAGACTTTAAAAACATATTTTATGCAATGAAATGATTAGTTTAATCTAATCTAACCGAAGTTGAGGAAGTAACCTCGACTGTTGAAAAACCTGAAGATTTTAATAACTCAGAGGCGGCAAATGATACCACAACCAGGACTAGCAATGCGGCAAAAAATGGTTTCATAAGATATCCTTTTCTATTGCTCACTCAGCAGGGGTGATTGCCTCAGTAGATTTTTCACCAGTTTTTGACGTCTTTTCACTCATCTCTTCCTCCCAAAGATCATGGTGCTGCTTGGCCCAATTGACATCCACCTGCCCTGAACCCATGGCATCGTAAGCCCCAGCCATCCCAACTGATCCAATATAAATATGAGCGATGATAACAACCATCATAACAAAAGCAACAATAGTATGCCATACTTGTGACAGCTGCATTTCTTCATGTGGTAAAAGATTTGTCGGTAAATTTTCCATTCCCAGTAAACTTGGCACACCTAAGGAATTCAATTTTGCGAAAGTTGCTGCAAACATCGGGAACTCAAAAGGAAATAGTAACGACAATCCCGAAGCCGAAACAGAAGTCCCAAGCAATATCACAACCCAAAAAATTATTTTCTGGCCCGCATTAAACTTTTTTGCAGATGGGTGGGAATGGGAAGAAAACATTCCACCGCCTTTTAAAATCCATTTAATATCGAGTCTTGTAGGGATATTATGTACGATCCAAAAAACAAAAATCACTACCAGGCTTGCCATAAACGCCCAGGAAACATTGTTGTGAATCCACTTAGAACCTAAAGCCAAGACAGAGAAAATTTCATGCCCAAGTACTGGAATCAAATAATTGCGTCCAAAAAGAGTAAGTAAACCAGTTAGACCGAGTAAAATAAATGAAGATGCCAAAAGCCAATGTGCAAATCTCTCAATAGGTTTGAACCTTTCGATAGTCAATCCTGACAATCCCCCCTCAACAGGTATTCTCCCCCTGGTCAGGAAAAAAAAGGCTAATAAGCCAATCATACCGATGAGACTCAGGCCTCCGTATTTTTGAAGGGGTCCCTCTCTTAGATTTAACCAGCTCATTCCAGAATCCTGCACTAGGATTTCTGAAGCAGCCGACTTACTAGAAACATTTATATCAGCCTTATTATACCTTAACTGTCGAAAAATCTCGGAATCAGAAACTAGTCCCATACTTCCAAGAGGGCTTATAGTGTCAGAGTCTGCCCCCTGCTGCCCTGTGGCGTTTTTCCTGAAATTATAATTGACTTCTTCACCCCGCTGCCTAGCCAAAATATCTTCAAGCGTTTGGGCCCCACCAGTTTCAGCTCTAGAATTTTTACTTAGAACCATTCCATCATCTGAATAAGCCATCCCCACTAGCGTGAACATTAGGGATACAACATAAAAAAGCCTTATCATAACCGCTCCATTTTAACACATTTGATCACAAATCTAACATAAAAAAAATGGCGGGCAAATTATATCTACCCGCCACCTAAAAAGTTGATCTGACTTAGGTTCCTTTCTGATCGTACGCTGTACCCCAGCCCCAAGCACCTGATCCAAAACCTCTGGCAACCACACGCTCTCTGTAAACTGCCGACACATCATCAGCATCACCCGCTAACAGAGCTTTTGTTGCACACATTTCTGCACACACTGGAAGCTTTCCTTCGGACACCCTATTTCTTCCATATTTTTGGAACTCAGATTCTGACATATCATCTTCTGGACCGCCTGCACAAAAAGTACACTTATCCATTTTCCCTCTTGATCCAAAGTTTCCCGCTTGCGGGAACTGTGGCGCCCCAAATGGACACGCATAAAAACAATATCCACACCCAATACAAAGGTCTTTCGAATGA
>PACC02000021.1 GCA_002699695.2 Paracoccaceae bacterium
GCTCATTAGCTAATCGGATAATTTCTTCTTTGTTCAACAAAATTACGGCATTTTTTTTTAAAGCAATGCCCTTTAATTTAGCTTTCTTTACTTTTTCTATAGTAGTTTCCCCGATTACGGGTATATCAAATCTCATATCCTGAGAAGTCTTAGGGGCCTTATAAAAAATTCCAGTATCGACATCTTGTGGACAATTCTTACCCCGTATGTGTTTAGCAAAATCTAACATTGCATCTGTTCCCGGCATTGTTTCAATGGCTAAGCATAAACCATCAGACACAATTAAAGACTGGCCAATATCTGATTTAGACAAAATATTGTGATATTCTATGGCCTTTGTAATATCATTCTTGTCTTGCCGTGAGGGAACCTTCCTCGTCAAATTTCCTTTTGAGGCTAGAGCCCCAGGCAGCAACTCTGTAACGCTCTTAATATTAAATCCATGAGACTCAAAAATGTCACCAATTCTTCGTAGAATTTGATCATCTGTTTGTTGTAATATTGGATAAATCTTATTATAAAACAGGTTATCTAAATTTCTAGATTTAGCATACTTGACAGTTTGCCTTGTAATTTTACCGGCAAAAACTATTTCTCTAATTTTTCGCTTTCTTAATTCGAGAAATAGTCCTTCTAAATCAAGAGGATCAAAAGACACTTGATTTAAATTAGTAGGATTCTCCACTTTAATATTAGCTGGAAAGAAAATCCAAGGCCTTATACTCAACTTGTCCATTTCTGCACAAATGAGATTGGGCAGTTCTCCATCACCAGCAATGACTGCAAGATCATTCAAACGTAATAACTTATTATGAGGTTTGCTGAGTTCTGACATTATTAGCCTTCAAGGACATAGCAATGAGCGATTATTCTCTCCACCGACAAAAGTTAACAATTTATCAACTAATGGATTTCCTGTATTTTCTATAATTTCCAATCTTGATTGCAGGGTACCTGAGTCTGAAAAGATTTCTGTGTAAACCGTTTTTAAACCCTTGATCATTTCAGCTTCAAAACCTGTTCTCCTTAAGCCCACCAGATTGAGTCCCATAAGTCTTGCTCTCTCTCCATAGACCATTCCATAAGGAATAACATCCTTGGTAACCATAGATAGAGCTCCAACAAATGCACCTTCCCCTATTCTCACAAATTGATGAATTCCGGACAAACCACCTATATGAACTCCATCTCCTATAATTACATGCCCAGCCAAAGAGGCGTTATTAGCCAAGACAATTTTGTTGCCTAGATTACAGTCATGTCCCACATGACTTCCAAGCATAAACAAGTTTTCATTCCCAATCTCAGTTACCCTTCCACCACCACTGGTACCAGGATTTATAGAAACGCTTTCCCTTATTTTATTTTCTGCTCCTATAATCAATTCGCTGTGTTCACCTGAAAATTTTAGATCTTGAGGTTGATGACCAATAGATGCAAATGGCCAAATTTTAGTTTTGTTCCCAATTGAAGTACTTCCCGAAATAGAAACATGACTCAATAATTCGACTTCATCCTCAAGTTGAACATTTGACGAAATTGAACAAAATGGGCCTATTATACAGTTTTGACCAATTCTAACCCCTTCATCGACTTCTGAACTAGGGTGAATTTTACTACTCGCATGAATAACCATATAATCTCTTCTTTATTGCTCAACCATCATCGCCGTAAAGTCTGATTCCGTCACTAAATTCTTACCAACCATTGCTCTACCAGAAAACTTCCAAGTTTTTCCTCTATTCCTAACAACATTTACGACCAAATTTAAGACATCACCAGGTTCAACAGGTTTCCTAAATTTTGCTCGATCTATACTTAAGAAATATACCAAAAAGTTATGATCAACTAACCCTAGAGACTTTGCTACCAGGACGGCTGCAGTTTGAGCCATGGCTTCGACAATAAGAACTCCTGGCATTATTGGTTGCTCTGGAAAATGTCCGGGAAAGTGAGGTTCATTGCACGTAACATTCTTAATCCCAGTTGCACTGACACCCTCAGTCAAATCAATGACCTTGTCGATCATGAGAAAAGGATACCTATGTGGGATCATTCGTTTTATCTCATTGAGGTTAATAGTCACGCCACTCCTATCATCACTAGCTGCCATTCATTTTCCTTTCAAAGGACTATTGTAAAGTTATATTATTCAATAATTCTTCAATATCGTAATAGGAAGTATTCATCTGAGAAATCACTCTATCCGTAATATTTACTCGAGAGTCTACAATAACAGATCGAAAGGCTTGGCTATCAATATCAATTACGATAGAAGCTCCATAAAGCTGCATAAACTTCTCTACAACTGGAATTATATAAATGTCACGAAAATCCCTTTTCCATTTATTGTATCTCTGTTTAATTACCTGCTCCTTTTGTCTTTGATTAAGACGCTCTATTTCTACTCTCCTATCAAAATCTTCTGACAATTTAACAAACTCTTCTGATGACATACTCAAACGATCTTTTGTCAGCTCTTGTTCTTCCTTGACAAAATAGCTTTCAACTTGATCTGCCTCTATTCGTAATATTTCTTCACCCTCTTTCAGTTTTTTAATTAGCGCTTTACCCAATTCGGTTGAATTAAAGATTTTTTCGTTTGAAATCACCAGGATGCTACGTCTTAAGTTTTCTTGAAAGTTATTACTTTCAACCGGAACAGTATTTGTCTGTGCTATAATCTTACCAGATCCCAGGACCAAAACAGAGAAACCAGTCAGAACAACCAAAAAATACTTAAAAAATGAACTCACTTCCAGACCTAAAACTGCGATGCAAGATTAAAACTGAAGTTCTCTGTTTTGTCTATACCTGACAAATATTGTTGAGGTCTAGCCCAATTAAATTGTAATGGGCCAATAGGTGTGGACCAATATAGAGTAAAACCAATAGAGCTCCTAATGTGGTTATCCATACTTTTTAGACTGGATTCATCTATCACTAATTTTTTATCATCATAATTCAAACCCCATAAAGAACCAGCCTCCGCAAATAAACCACCATAAAATCCCAATTCCTCAGGTAAACCAATTGGAAAATTTGCTTCTAGACGGCTAACTGCATATTTCTCTCCCCCAAGTGGCTCACTTCCTTCTCTTGGACCTATTTCACCATATTGAAAACCTCTAAGTCGCTGCCCACCTAATGAAAATCTATCAATAGTTCTAGAAAAGCCCTTTTGCATCTGAATTAAGCCACCTTCTAACTCACCAGTAATAGTTAATTTGTCATTTAAGAACGAGCTATAAAACTTTCCTCTTGCCGATCCTTTTACAAATGTATGGTTACCCCCCAGCCCAGAAAGGGATAAATCAGACATAAATAAATATCCACTAGATGGTTTGATAATAGAATTTCTCTTGTCATTAATATAATTAAGGGTAATTCCCGCATTTGAGAGTGTTCCGGCATCATCCTTCAAAATTAACGAGGTGGTATCAGCTGGCACCAGAATTTTCTCTTCTGACAACTTAAAAGAAGTTGTCAGCCGACTATCTGGTCCAAGCCTAAAGCCAAGTCCTGTCCTAACTGAACTCTCGTTAGCTGTATAAGACGACTGCCTAGGTTCAACATCTAAATACATAAAATCGATGCTAGCGGATAAATCTCGATTCAAAACTGCTGGTTCTGTAAAACCAAACTTTACACGTTTATTACTAGGCGAGGTTAAGACTTCGAATAAAAGCCGTTGTCCTTTACCAAGAAAATTTCTTTCAGACAATGAGATAGTGCCAGACACTTCTGTGTCTGTCGAATACCCAGCACCAAAATTTAAAGATCCTGTTGGAGCTTCTTCAACTTCGACGGTTACTATTGCCTTTTCTGAACTACTTCCCGGGGAAACAGAAACTTCTAGTTCTTTAAAAAATCCTAGTGCCCTAAGTTTTTCCTCGGTTTTACGTATTAAGACTGGATTGAAAGCATCACCTTCAGAAATTGAAAACTCTCTTCTGATCACCCTATCTAATGTTTGATTATTACCTTTAATATCAATCCTTTCGACAAATAAGCTAGGACCATTTTCAATCAAAAATACGATATTCAAAGAAGTTGGATCCTCTGTTTTTTTCTTTTCAATAGTCGCTTGAGCAAAAGAAAATCCCTGATCATTGGCTTTCTTTTCTATTTTTTTTAATAATCGCTCTATTTTGGAACCAATATAAAGATCACCTTCTTTAATTGATATTAGTGGATTAAAAAGCTTGGGGTCTAAGCCAGATATATTGCTAATTATTTCAAAGCCTGAAATCTTAACTCTACTTCCTTCAAAAATACTATAAGTTAAATTAAAGTTCTCCCAATCATTTGAAAGGGAACCAACAGAACTAGTTACCTTAGCGCTAGCAAAACCCCTATCACGATAAAATTCTTCTATAGCCTTTCTATCTTCCTCTTGCCTATTTTCAGAATAATCATCCGAAGTGGATATAAATGAAAATAAATTCTTCTGTGATGAAGCTATCACTGACCTCAATCTGGCATCAGTGAAATAACTGTTACCGATAAAGCTTATGGACTTAATTTCTGTCCTTGGTCCTTCATCAATCTCAAATAGCAAACCCAGTCCTTCTCCTTCTAGAAGAATTTTTTTTGGAGAAACTTTAGCATTAAATCTGCCCTTTTCTCTATATAACTGGAGTAATTGTCTGACATCCTCATCAATTATTCCCGCACTATACGTGCTGCGAGCCTTGCTTTTTACTATCTGACTTAAGAATGATGTCTTAAATATCTTGTTTCCTTCAAAACCGACTACATCAAGAAAAGGATTCTCTAAAACAGTAATTACCAAGCGATTACCAACTGGATTAATTTGAACATCTTGAAACAACCCTGAATCACTTAATCGCCTAAACCCGTCATTTATGTCTCCAGCCGAAAGATCTTTTTTTGTCGATAGTCCCGAGAGCGCCCTAACAGTGTCTGCTGAAATCTCTGAATTACCTGATACAACTATTTGATTAATCTTAAATTGGCTGAATGCATTCCCAGAAAAGATCAAAAAGAAAGCAATAACACAAAAAAATTTTCGTCTATAATAACAGAATGAAGGCCTGCTCATTTTCAATATCCCTCAGAATTAATCGATTAAAATAACTATACCAACAATTGTCATAAAATTATACGCATTAAATCATTGTATGTTGCAAATAACATTAAACTCAACAGTAAGGCTAGTCCAAACATCATGAATACTTGCATAAATCCTTCTGAAGGGGGTGAGCCAGACAACTTTTCATAAATTAGAAGAATTAGATGCCCTCCGTCCAGAATGGGTAAAGGAAATAGGTTAATAACAGCAATTCCAGTAGAGATTAAAGCAACAAGACTAAAGAATGGCACAAGACCATCTTTTGACACATCTGTAATTGCATGCGCTATACCGATAGGGCCGGTGAGATTTGCCGCACTTATTGAGCCCTTTACCATTTCAATCAACCCTTTTATGGAGCCAAAAATCACTCTCCAAGTAGTAAATAACCCCCATTTTAAAGACGTTAGTATATCTGGTGTAATTCGTTCTGGTTCTAACGCAAACCCACCAATGATCCCAATTCTAACTGTCTCCTTTAAACTACCGTCTTCCATTTCTATAGGTCGATTTTGAGGGGTAATCGTCTTTTGAATTTCAATTCCGTCTCTCCAAATATCCAAAACGAGCGGCTCTCCTGCTGAACTTTCCACAAAGGCTTTGATATCTGAAAATGAAGAAATTTTATTTCTATTAATTCTTAGAATTAAATCGCCAATCTCAATTCCAGCCCGAGAAGATGGCGACAACATTTCTATATCCTTAACTATTGCTGGAAAAAGATTTGGAGCTGAGACTGTTAAATTTCTATCACCTCTCTTGAGCTTCACTTCAAAATCTTCATCAGCTCTCTTTTTTCCATACTGCAGTAAAATGTCCGAAAAACTATTTGTTGAGACTCCATTCACAGATAAGATTATATCTCCCTTCTTTATGTTCAAATTTTGGTTAGGTGTAGTTTTTACCTCACCTATGATAGGTTGATCATTTATTGTGCCACTAAAATATACCAGTATTGAAAAAACTAATATTGAAAAAATCATATTTGTAAAAGGTCCAGCTAAAACTGTTATTGCTCTTGCTTTAATTGATGCATTATAAAATGGNTTCGCTGACAAATCTTCCTTATCAGACATCTTTCTCATGGANGCCGGATCAGAATCTCCAGCAAATTTAACAAAGCCCCCTAGAGGAATAGCACANAGTTTCCAAATCACACCGGACCGGTCTTGAAACCAAATTATTTTTGGTCCAAAACCTATACTAAACTCTTTAACTCCTATTCCACATTTTTTTCCTATGTAGAAATGTCCAAATTCATGTACGAAAATGACTAATGAAAAGGCGCCTACAACGGACAGCACACTAATCACTGAAAATCCTAAAAATTCAACCAGAATAATTCTCCTTAATTGCTATTTAATTTTATTTCGTTCGTTATCTGCCTGGTCCAGCTATTTATGTTCTTAACCTCATCCAGAGATTCTGGGATTTTATACTCCAATTTGGTTATATCTGGCATCATCAAGACTTTTTCTACCAACCTAGTCATATCTAAAAAGCCTATTTCTCCTGAAATGAAACGATCCAGGGCTACTTCCTTGGCCGCATTAAAGACTGCTCCCAAGCCACCATCGGTTTTTAATATCCACCTTGCCAACCTTAATGCAGGAAATTTACTATGATCTACTGCTTGAAATGTTAGTTTTGCTTGAGTGGCAAAGTCAATTTCACTTAAAGGCATAGATTTCCTATCGGGATAATTCATAGTATATGCGATAGCATATTTCATATCATGGGGGCCAAGCTGAGCTAAAGTGGAATTGTCATGGAAGGAAACCATTGAATGAATAATTGATTCTGGGTGAATAATAACGTCTAGCTGGTTACCGTTTAAATTGAAAAAATATTTAGCTTCAATAAGTTCTAAGGCTTTATTAAACATGGTAGCGCTATCGATAGAAATTCTCTTTCCCATACTCCAAGTAGGATGTGCCAGAGCTTGATCTAAAGTTGCATTTTCCATTTCTCTTAATGAGCAATTTAGGAAAGGGCCACCACTGGCTGTTAAAGTTACTTTTCTGACCGTACTAATATCTTCACCCTGCAAACACTGAAATATGGCATTATGCTCGCTATCAACGGGGAGTAAAGTCGTTCCATACATCTTGGCTGTATCATTTGCAATTTTTCCAGCGCATACAAGCGACTCCTTATTTGCTATCGCAACTGTTCTACAATACTTAATAGCTTCTAAGGTAGGGGGCACACCATGAAAGCCTATAATGGCTGATAAAATCCAATCCGATTTCATCTGAGCTGTTTCTAATATTGCATCTGTACCCGCACACACTTCAATCCCATGAGATGAAAGTCTATCTTTCAATTCAGGCATGTGCTTATGACTGGCAGTCACAACTCGTTCAACTTTGAATTCGATAGCATCCTTACATAATTGATCAATATTGTCGTTTCCTGTAATTGCTCTAACTTGTAAAGAGTGGTTTTTACTTTGGCTCCTTATTACCTCTAAAGCATTCTGTCCTATAGAGCCGGTTGCTCCAAAAATAATTATGTCCATTAACTTTGCTAACTATCTAACCTAAATTCCAAAACCAAGAGCAATCATTAAACTATAACCGAAAGTCGCTCCCAAAATGGAGTCTAATCTATCGAATATTCCTCCATGACCTGGGATAAGCCTACCACTATCATTCATAGCTAACCTTCGCTTAGCATAACTTTCTAATAAATCACCTATTTGAGCACAAACACAGACCAGTATAACTAATATAAACTCTAGAATCAAATTTTCAGAAAAGCCCCTAAAGAATAAAAACCAACCAAATGTTGCTAAAATAAACCCACCTAAAGAGCCTTCCAAAGTTTTATTGGGTGAAAATTTAGGAGCAAGCTTATTTCTACCAAAGACCTTTCCAAAGACATAACCACCCGTATCTGAAGCAATTACTACCATTAAAAGAAAAGCGGGTTGATGAGTATTTAAACCCTCCGGTATTTCACATATAATTTTTAGGAAAAGATATTGAGACACAAAAATATATGAAACTATTGTCAGTCGAAACCATCTCAGTTCCTTAGGATGAAGACTAATAATGGATACTACGGCCAAAAACAATATAGTCACTACCATGTTTTCTAAAAAAAAAGGACAGGCTAGACCAATTAATGGCAGAGCAAACAGGGCTTTGTTATTTTTATATCCCCCAATTCCCTTTAATGTCTCCAGATAAAGCAGTAAAGCAATTAGACCCGAAAGAACAGAAACTGCTTTAGGGCCCATATAAAAGGCTAAAAACACTATTAATAATAAAATAGCCGCAGAAATTAATCTCAGAGAAAAATTTGACAATCTTGCTATACTTTCAATATGTCTTCCTGCTTTAGTCTCAATAGTTCGTCAATTTGGGTGATAAATGTGTCTGTAAGTTCTTGAACTTCATCGGCCCAGAATTTTTCATCATCTTCCGATATGCCATCTTGTTTAAGTCTCTTAATCTTATCCATACCGTCTTTTCGGACATTCCTTACAGCTACTTTACCTTGCTCTGCAAATTGGGCTGCTAACTTTGAAAGTTCTTTTCTTCTCTCCTCATTTAATTCAGGGATCGGCAGCCTCATTAATGTACCTTCAGTGACAGGATTTATCCCAAGACCAGATGTCATTATGGCTTTTTCCACCGCTTCAACATTACCCTTATCCCAAACATTGATAGTAAGCAATCTAGGTTCAGGAACATTGATTGTTGCACATTGATTAACCGGCATTTTTGATCCATAAACTTCTAGATATATATTATCCAAAATTGACGCCGATGCCCTTCCCGTGCGAAGGGTTTGGAAATCTCCCCGAACAGATTCTAAAGCTCCACCCATCCGTTTACTTATATTAGCTATATCAAATTCCGATTCACTCATTTAGACCTCACTGATTTAGAGAAGGTTTAACCAATGTAAATTTACCCTCACCTTGAATCACTTCTTTCATTCCCCCTACCTTCTTTAGTGAAAAAACAACAATGGGTATCTTGTTGTCTCTAGCCAAAGCGACAGCAGATGCATCCATTACCTTCAAATTTTTTTGCAAAATTAAATCATATGATACATTATCATATCTAATTGCATTAGGATGTTCTTTAGGATCTTTATCATAAATTCCATCTACTTGTGTTCCTTTAAATATGGCTTGACACTCCATTTCTGTAGCCCTAAGCGTAGCAGCAGTATCAGTTGTAAAATAAGGATTACCTGTTCCAGCAGCAAAGATGCACACACGTTTTTTTTCGAGATGCCTTACTGCTCTTCTCCTAATATAAGGCTCACAAATCTGATCAACTGAGATAGCTGACATTACCCTTGTATAGACCCCATGCCTTTCCAATGCTGACTGCATAGCTAGTGCATTCATAATAGTTGCCAACATGCCCATATAATCAGCTGTTGTTCTTTCCATCCCTTTAGCACTACCTTGAAGGCCTCTAAAAATGTTCCCCCCCCCAATAACTAGACAAACCTCTACTCCTAGTTTGTGCACCCCTATAATTTCTTGAGCTACGCGCTCAACTGTAGGCGGATCTAGGCCAAATTGAGATTCACCCATTAATGCTTCGCCAGAAATTTTGATAAGCACTCTGGAATATTTGTCTTCCTTAGTATTGATATTAATCTCCTAACGAGCAAAGTTTTTTTTACTGGCTCGGATTATGCCAGGTACTAACTTAAAGCAGTTTTCTTAACTTCTTCTGCAAAATCCTCGACTGGTTTATCAATTCCCTCACCTACTTCAAACCTAACATAGTCTAAGATTTCAACACCATTCTTTTTTACAACCTCTAAAATTTTGTTATCTGGTTCTAAGACAAAATTCTGGTTAAGTAAGGTTACTTCGGCAACGAATTTCTTTAGTTTTCCCTTTACCATATTTTCGACTATTTCAGGTGGCTTACCACTATCTTTAGCCTGCTCTAAAAAGACCTTTTTCTCTCTTTCCAATATGCTAGAAGGAATATCCTCTTCATTTAAACCCAAAGGGTTGCACGCCGCAATATGCATGGCTATCTGCTTTCCTAATTCATCATTTTTAGCTGAAAGTGCCACAAGAACACCAATCTTACCCAAATTTTCAGCCACACTATTATGCACATATGAACTAATAAAATCAGAGTTTATTTTCTCATAACGTCTTAGGCTTATTTTTTCTCCAATTGAAGCAACTTTCTCAGTCAATATTTCTTCCACTTTTCTACCCTGAATATCAGTGTTCAAAACTTTGTTCAGAGTATCAAGGTTCTTACTAGCAATCAGAATAGAGGTTACCATGTTTTGGAATTCATCATTCTTAGCAACAAAATCGGTCTCACAATTTGCTTCGATTATAGACGCACTGTTTTTATCAATTTTTACGCCTACTAAACCTTCAGCAGCAATTCTACCAGATTTTTTTTGAGCCTTAGCTAAACCTTTTTGTTTCAGCCAGTCAGATGCTGCCTCAAAATCACCAGAAGTTTCCACCAAAGCTCTTTTTGCATCCATCATTCCCGCACCGGTGGTGTCTCTCAGGTCTTTTACCATTTTTGCGGTTACTGTCATATCTGTATTATTCTCCCTAGATTTTCAAAGGCTAAAAGAATTCAAATTAAAAAACTTTCAGCCTTTACTTAAAAAAAATTCTTTAACTTATGCGTCTTTGGTACTCGTCTTATTTGATTTGTCTCCCGAATTCTCTACCTTTTCGACCAAGGCCGGCTTCTTTCCAGATTTTTTTGTATTGCTCTTAGTAAGGTCTTTCGAGTCTGATTTCTTACTTTTTGCCTCCTTCAGTTTCTTCAAATCCTCGGTGGAATCCTTAGTTTTATTTAAACTCTTCGTTTCTGAAGACTTTGATTTAGGGGTGCTAACTTTTTTCTTATCATTTTTTTCTTCCGACCCTTTGCTACTCTTTTCTAAAGTTTCAAACGTTAAATCATCATCTTTTTTTTCTTTGACTTCCTTCAGATCTTCTTTAATTTCCTTCTTCTTGTTATCTTGGGATTTTATAGTCCCAAGCTCACCAGATCCTTCTATTTTAATGTTATCTTCTAAATTTACGTTAGTATTTTCATTTTCTTCATGATCTTTTTCTAATTTTGGGATACTATCTCCTTTAGTATCTTTAGCAATTACAACCAACCCAGATTCTTCTTCTTTATCTTTTTTATCTTCAGATTTTAGATCTCCTAAGATCGCATCCTCAATTGGTCCTTTTGCAGATTCTCCAATATCCACTCCAGCTTCTGTAAGCTGATTAGTCATGCCTTCTAGGGCAGCCTTCGCGACAAGATCACAATAAAAACTAATTGACCTGGCAGCATCATCATTACCAGGTATTGGAAAATCAATATTTGTTGGGTCAGAATTTGTATCAAGTATAGCTATAACTGGAATTTTAAGATTTTTTGCCTCTTGAATTGCCAAAGACTCTCTATTTGAATCTACTACGAAAAGTAAGTCAGGCAACCCCCCCATTTCTCTTATTCCACCCAATGAAGCATTTAGTTTAGTCTGCTCTCTCTCAAGATTAAGTCTCTCCTTTTTGGTCAATCCAGTAGCACCATCTGACAACTGTTCATCCAATTTCTTCAACCTAGATATTGAATTTGATACAGTCTTCCAATTTGTTAAGGTGCCACCCAACCACCTGTGATTCATATAATACTGAGCACTTCGTTCAGCCGCTTCTGCAATGGGCCTTTGGGCCTGGCGCTTAGTGCCAACAAAAAGAACGGATCCTCCTTTTGAAACAGTCTTGTGAACAGCATTAAGTGCAGCATCGAGCAATGAAAAAGTCTGAGTTAAATCAATTATATGTATGCCATTTCTAACACCATAGATATAATCCTCCATTAACGGATTCCAACGATGGGTCTGATGTCCAAAATGAACACCTGACTCCAGTAACTGTTTTAAAGAATAGTCTGGTAAAGCCATAATTATTTCCTTTCCGGTTTTTACCTCAATGAGACACTGTTTAACAACCGGGAGACATTATTCACGCCTCAAGTCTCATCTGTGATTTTGTGGGAGGGATAACCCATTTATTATCAACTTTCAAGTTACATCTTCTTTATTTAATAAATTACTTTAAGTACTCATTAAAAGTGCTCTATAGTGGTGTGACAGTGTATATACGAATTGTATTAACACATGCAAATACGAAACTGAGAATAATAGTGCAACCGAGGAATGAGCAAAAATTGTGAAAAAGAACCTGAAACTCAAACCAAATATTTTTCAACGTATCCGATCAAACTTTTTAACGGGGCTAGTATTAATAGCCCCTATTGTATTAACGCTTTACCTTGTATGGGGAACTATCAATTTTATTGATGAAAAAGTAGTACCCTGGTTACCTATCAAATATAATCCTTCAACTTATATTGGTAAGGACCTTCCGGGCTTAGGGGTACTCACATTTTTACTTTTCACAACGTTTGTAGGCATGATTGCAAAAGGCTTTTTAGGGCGTCAACTAATTAGATTCTGGGAAACTGTAGTTGATAGAACACCGATATTTAGGTCTATCTACAACGCTGTTAAACAAATAGCGGAAACAGTTTTCACAAAATCTGATAAAACCTTCCAGAGTGCTTGTTTAATAGAATATCCTAGAAAAGGCATCTGGGTTGTCGCGTTCGTCTCAACACAATCTAAAGGAGAAATCAAAAACTCCATAGGCAAAAAAGATTTATTAACCATTTTTGTACCAACAACACCAAATCCAACCTCTGGGTTCCTCCTTTTCATACCAAAAAATGATGTTATCATGCTTAAAATGTCTGTTGAAGATGCAGCTAAGTTAGTAATTTCAGCAGGTCTCGTGGTTCCAAATTATCCTAATTCCAAGCAACAATGATAAAGCAATTGTCTTCAAAATTCATTAAAAATATGATAACTTAACTATACTAATTTAACTTAGCACAATTAGAATCAATTGGGAGCTGCTTACTTTCCTTAGACTGCACCTTCATAAAAGATTTACCAATTTATTATCAATATTATGTACATCAGGATTCAATTAATGACATATTTTGTGTGACAGCATTCCGCGCTCCGAAAAAAAAAATCTACTTTACATTTCGACAATTTCAAGTTATGAGTTATATACTGCTCGATAGGTTTCTTGCCTGTATGAAACCTGCCTCAATAACTAACGCCCTCTTATGATGGCGTTTTTTTAAGTAAATCAAAATTTTTAACTAATATTCTTATAAA
>PACC02000055.1 GCA_002699695.2 Paracoccaceae bacterium
AAAGGATTGTATTACTTTTGTAATGGGGAAGAAAAATTCGTTAAGAGCTTTCGAGTCAATGCGATCAAGCCAACAGGCGCAGGAGATGGGTTCCTTGCTGGATTTTGTGCAAGTAAAATGAATGATCTGCCCTTGAAAGAAGCCATTTTATTTGGTTCAGCAACGGGAGCGATAGTTGTTACCAAGGTAGGTTGTTCTGACGCTATGCCTAATAAAGAGCAAGTAGAAGATTTTTTGAACATAGTCTAGGGTTGTAATATGCATATACCTCCGCACGAGAATCATAATAATGCCATAGTTGCTGCTGGAAATAAAACTGTACCCAACAACTATTTTAACATTGTCAAACTTTCAAAAGGAGAAAAATTTGAAAGTCATATTTCGGGGTATGAAACCTGTATTGTTCCAGCCACAGGGACAGTAGACATAACGGTTTGTAAGGAAGAATTTAAATCGATTGGTGGTAGAGGTAAGGATGTTTGGGATGGGGAACCTGAGTGTGTTTATGTTCCCAGCAGCCAAAGTGCTGTGATGCAGTGCATTAGTGATAATTGTGAGTTATTTATTGCAGGGGCCAAGTTCGATGAAGTCTTAGAACCGTTCGCAGTTCGGTCCAATGAAATAGATTTAGTTCAATATGGATCTGATGAAACCAAAACACATAGAAAGATTAAACATTTGCTTGGTCAACGGCAAAATAAGAAAGTTGGAAGGTTGCTCGTTTCAGAATTATTTACTGTGGGGACAGGAGGATGGTCTGGATTCCCAAGTCATAAGCATGACACTGATAGGCTTCCTATCGAAACTAAACATGATGAGACTTACAATTTTCGATTCAGACCCAATCACGGTTCAGCTTTGCAAATGCTACAGTCAGATCAAGAAAAAGTGGGGCAGGCCTTTCACATCTTAGATGGGTCAACATTTTGTATTTCGGAGGGTTATCATCCTGTTTGCGCTTTGCCCGGATATGAAATGTATTATTTCACAATCTTAGGAGGTTATACACAAAGGGCACTAGTTCAATTTTTTCAACCTGTTCACGAATACCAAGTAGATCTCATTCCTGGTATAAAGGACATGATAGCTAAGTTTAAATGACTTTAAGTCCGCTAACAGATGTTCTACGGGTTGCTCGGGAAAAAAAAGTTTTTGTAATAGGTTTTGTTGTGCAAGGTTGGGAGGATGCTAAAGCCTTTGTTGACGCAGCTTCAGAAACAAAGTCTAATATAATTCTTCAAGCTGGCCCTGCTTTTCGTAAAAATATGCACTTAGAGGCTATAGCAAGAATGTTTGAGACATTGGCAAAGGGTACTACTGTAAAGGTAGTGGCTCACTTAGATCATGGAAATGATTTTGAAACATGTAAGAGAGCTCTTGATGCCGGATTTACTTCTGTCATGTTTGATGGATCAAGATTGCCCTTTCAAGATAATATAAATGAAACCACTAAGGTTTGCGATATTGCAAAAAGATACGGGGCTTCTGTCGAAGCAGAGTTAGGTTTTGTAGGTTATGAAAATAAAGACTCAAATAAATTCACCTGTCCGGAAGAAGTTGGAATTATGACTGAGCAGGTACCTATTGATGCTTTAGCGATTTCAATAGGTAATACACATTTGCAAAGTAGCCATTTGGCCAAAATTGATTACAAGCTGTTAGCTGAAATTAGGGCAGCAAGTAATATCTCACTAGTAATTCACGGTGGTTCTGGTGTTTGTCCTGACGATCGAATAAAAATGGCCAGCAAATATGGTGTTGTGAAATTTAATATTGGCACCGAGTTTAGACAGCTTTTTGGTCGGAGCTTAAGGGCTTTCTTTGCAGAGGACAAAGTGTCTTTTGACCGATTTGAAATTATGAAAAGTGTGCAGGAAAATATGAAGAATAGGGCAGTCTCACTGCTTAAGGCATGCCACTGACCTGAAAATTGCTTTCCAACTTATATATCTTGGTGAACTAACGCACCTTTTTTGCTCGATTTTTTACCCATAAATAAGCATAAATTGTAAAGTATTCTGATAATATAGGGTAGTATACTGTTTTCTTTTTCCTTATTTCTTCGATATAATTTTTGCTTAATTTATTTTGCCTGGCAGCCTTTAGAAGTAGCTTCAGATATCTCCTGGAGGTAGGTAGTTCAATATCCAAATCTGTAGGCCAAATTAATGTTTTCGCACTAATGATAGTTTCGGATGTTATTACGGGCAACTCTACAACGTGATATTCAAGTCCTTCTGAAGCAACAATTTTATTGAATTCGATGTCAGAAATCTCATGCAAAATGCCTTCCACTTTCTTCCCTCTTTCAAAACGAATATTCGCAAAACTTGGTTCAATGAAATTAGGCCCTTTTAAGTTCATGATTAACCGATGATTTTCAATGGACCCCAAGACACTTCTTTTCGGCATTACTCCCCTCACTTTTTCAAGAAATGAGCTGGACATATTTGAACCGTATCCGAAATAATAAGTCATAAATGTAATTGGTTGAAATTCTTGTTAATATGAGGAATAACGTCTTATATAATAGTAAACAATATTTATCACCATGAAATTTATATACGTTAGCAGCCGCAATACGAAAGGCTGCTATTATGGCTAGTTTTTCAGCGTTTATTGAACTCCTCTTTAATGGAGTTGTTCCGGTAGCTTTCATAAGTTTTTTTGGCTTTTATTTGGGTAAGAAGAACATCTTTTCCTACGAAGATGCTAAAACTATATTAAAGTTCGTAGGTATAGTAGCTGTACCAGCTATGAGTGCAGACATTGTGCTCAGAATTGATTTTTTATCCATAGACTCAACGTTATATTTTCTTTATTTCTGGAGTGAGATTTTTGTCTACTTACTTGGATTTCTAACTGCCAAACTATTATTTAGAGTAGGCCTAAAAGAAGCCATCTTGATTGGGGCTGCTTCTGCTTTCGCTAATCATGTTTTATATGTTTATCCAATCACACTGCTTGAATTTACTTCAGACAAAATTAATCCAGTAATAAATATAATGGCAATGGATGTATTGTTATTATCCATAACCATTCTACTTCTGGATTTTGTATCCACCAAAGACATTTCTGTGGGGGAGTTACTCAAGAAACAGATGTTTAATCCTCCACTAATTGGGTTAGGTATTGGTTTTCTAGTTATTATTATTCCTTTCGATCTACCCAAAGGGATAGGCAGAATATTTGAATTCATATCGACTGCAGCTGCTCCTTGCGCACTTTTTGCTTTAGGAATTATATTATCGATAAGAATCGATAAAAATCAGTTAAAGCTTGGGTTAGTAGTGACCTTTTTCAGATTGGTGGTTCATCCACTTGTTGCTTTCATCATTATTATCCTGACTGGTGGCTATGAGGTTGATTCAGCAAGAACTACATTAATGGTTGCCGCTGCACCTGTCGGGCTTATGGCATTCACTTTTGCTCCAAAATATAAAGTCCGATCGGAAGCTATAGCCATATCAATCTTTTGGACTCTAATTGGGTCGTTATTCTTAATTCCATTTGTCGGAATCATGAAAATGTAGCTTAAAGCTAGGAATTTTATGCAATTTCCTAATCGCTCCGCAATAGCTACTACCCTATCTGCTAGGGATCACATCAAAAGCGAATGATACACGTTCTTCTTGACTTTCAAATGGAATCGTGTGGTGAAATAATGAAGATGGAAACATAACAAGGTCACCTTTATTTACCTTTTTTGATTCTGCTGGATATTTTTTACCATCTGTTGGATAATTCGCCCCATCCAAACTAAACACTATGTTTCCTTCATCTTTCTTACGTTTCTCTGGCATTTTAAAATATAGGCTACCACTCAACCAGCCTTCCTTGTGTATGTGAGCACCAAGTTTCCCACCGCTTTGCATGGCTACCAGCCAGCCATACAGGGTGTATTTTTTTGGCCAATATTTAATGAAGCCTTCATTGCTATTTTTGAAGTGGGTTAAATATTCTGAAATTTTCTTTTCTATAATTGCCTTCAAAGTTTGTATGTCTTCACGTTGTTGCAAAAATAAGTTTCCTGACGATTGTTTGCCGTTGGACAGAAGTGGTTGGCTTTTCCCATCTGCTCCACCGCTCCTATAAAAATCAAGTATGCTATCTATCAATGTTTCATTCATACCGCTTTTTTCATCTAGGTGATATTCTTTTATATGTGCGAGGGGCGATGAACAAAAGGGATTTTCTTTGTTCGAAACGCCATAGCGTACCGATGCGTGACTTCCAATAGAGGACATAAGAGGATTTATTTTTTCTGATTCAATTAGTGATTTATAATTCTTATAAAAGTTTTCTTTGTCTCCTAAATAGTAGAAGCATTCGAGCTGGTGACTTTTGCTCAATCCAAAGTCGGTTTTTTCAAAATGTTCTATGGCCTCCTTGTAGGATTCAAATCTAACGAGCATTCTACCTAAGTGATATCTGGAACTTTCTTTTGATCCATCAATTTCTAAAACTTTTTTAAAGGTCTTCATGGCTTCCGAACTTTTACCAACATCCTGGTATGCTATGGCTAGTGCCTCTAAATTTGGGGCGTGATCAGGTTGTTTTTCACGTGCTGCTTCAAAACATTCTATTGCCTTATTAACCTGACCTATAGCCATGTATAAATTACCTAGATTTGTGGATAGTAGAAAGTGCCCTGGATTCAATTTAAGTAAGTCTTCATAAACCTTTAAGGCTGCGGGTACGTCTCCGGAATATCTATATCCTAGTGCAAGAAGATTCCATGCCATGGCGCTGGCGGAATTACTTTTTACAAATTGTTGGCCGGACGCTACGAGATTTTTGAAATCCTTCTTATTGTACAGCTCCATCAGGAATTCAATCGTTAATTCTGGCATGACAGTTTTCTCTTCTATCCCATCTGAACAACCATATAGTGTGAAAGACTTATTCATTTTTTCCTCATCATTCAATAAAATTCTTAATGTATCTACTCAATTGATCAATCTACTAATTATGGATCAGGCTCTTGATATGACCCAGACTAATCAAAATTGAGTTAGATTCTTACCGAGTACCAACGACTTAAGTATTATTTTATGTAGTTAATGCTATCCTAAAAGTATTATTAGCACTGTTTTATTCAATTTTTCTCAATGATTAGTTGCTGAAGGAAGGTTCCAAGTAAAATCCCTTCTATTGCTTTAGAATTAATCTACTTGATTAATTTTTTTCCTAAGATACATAAAGGTATAAATAGGCTTAAAAATTGGATTATTAAGAACAAATGAAGAAGTATAAACTAAGATGATTGTTTCACTATAGTTCTCAATCATGAGTGGAATAAACAATTTTAACTGAGCGATACTGGAGATTACATAATGTCTAACAATGCAGTCTACCCGTCTCTAAAGAATAAAGTCGTGGTTGTTACTGGGGGCGCTTCTGGTATTGGAGCGTCAATTACCTGTGCTATGGTAAAACAAGGAGCGAAGGTTGGCTTTTTAGATTTCGATGAAGGAGCATCTAAACAGTTAATTAAGGTATTGGATTCAGAGTACGTAGTTTCTGAAATCTGCGATTTGAGAGATATTAATGAACTTCAGAATTGTATCCAAAACATAAGTTCAAAGCTCGGACCAATTGACGTACTTGTCAATAACGCTGCTAGGGATGATAGACACAGTTTGGAAAGTGTTACCTCCGAATATTTTGATGAAAGAATAGCCACAAACTTGAAGCATCAATTATTCGCAGCCCAGGCAGTAATGAATGATATGGAAAAGAATGGCGGTGGTGCTATTATTAATATGGGTTCAACCAGTTGGATGATTGGTCAGGGTGGGATGCCATGTTACACGACAGCGAAGTCTGCCATCCAAGGATTGACGCGAGGATTGGCGAGAGATCTTGGCCCAAAGAACATTCGGGTAAATTGTGTAGTGCCAGGATGGATTATGACAGAGCGTCAGATATCTATGTGGTTAACTCCAGAAAGTGAGAAAGAATTAATGCAAAGGCAGTGTATTAAGCGAAAGTTAGTTCCTGACGATATAGCCAAATTCGTACTTTTTATGGCATCGGATGAGGCGGGTGCGTGTTCTAATCAGACTTACATAGTTGATGGTGGATGGTTGTAGATCAACTAATTAATTATTATGGAACGGCTCCTATGATCTGCTGATCATAATTTATGACCGATCCTGTGATCACTCCAGATGAAGGGCTTAATAAGTAATTTACGAGAGGAGCTAGCTTTTTTGGATCGACAAGCTCTCCCATTGGTAAGGAGCTTTCTGCCTTTTGAATCCAATCATCTCCAGCCCCATGAAATTTCTTTTGAATTTCTGTTTCTCCGGGCGTTTTCATCCAACCAGGGGCAACCACGTTAACTCGTATCTTATTTTGCCTTAACGCATGGGCTGCATTTTTTGATAGTGTAAGGAGCCCTCCTTTGGATGTTGAATATGCTGTTAGGAAACTTTGCCCCACGTGAGCAGAAGTGGAAGCAATATTAACAATGGAACCAGACCTCCCTTCTGTCTTAAGTTTTCGAATTAAACCCTGCATTAATAGAAATGGAGCTCTTAAATTAGTGTTAAGGTGTTCTTCCCAAAGTTTCAGGGAAGTGTCTTCAATGCTACCTCTAGTGGTGATTGCTGCTGAATTCACTAAGCTATTTAGATTTGGAAATAGTTTTATGCTTGTAGAAATTAGATCCTTGCAATCTTTAGCTGCCGCAAGGTTTGCTCTAAGATATTTAACGTTTGCCCCCGCCCTTTGGAGTCTTTTTTCGGCTGTGGTTCCTTTTTGAGGATCTCTTCCCGCTACGATTAATTCTTTACAACCATTTTCAATTAGATTTCGTGCTATTTCATAGCCTAGCCCTTGTGTTCCGCCTGTAATTAGAACAGCGTTTGTACTATTATCCATTTGCATAATTTTGAAGGCTTTCTAGAAAGAAGTGATTACGATTGTTCGCTCGAAGAAATTTTTTGGTATACAAATTATGTGCATATAATATCTTCAAAGTATAGCATACTCAAAATTGAATAATCTGAAATCAAAAATTTAATAAAAGGGAAAGAGAAATGCCCGTAATTAACCGAATTGCTGATTTTTATGATGACATGAAAGAGTGGAGGCAAGATCTTCATTCTGATCCAGAATTGAAATTTGAATGCCATCGTACCGCTTCTTTTATAATAAAGCGTTTAAAAGAGTTTGGGGTAAAAGAGATTCACCAAGGAATAGCAAAAACAGGTATAGTAGCGATCATTGATGGAAAGAAAAAGGGTAAAACTATTGGATTGCGGGCTGATATGGATGCGCTACCCTTGCAAGAGATCCATGATCATCCATATAAGTCAAGAAATTCTGGAATAATGCATGCTTGTGGTCATGATGGCCATATGACCATGTTATTAGGAGCAGCACGGTATTTAGCCGAAACAAGAAACTTTTCGGGGAGGGTCGCCCTTATTTTCCAACCCTCGGAGGAAGATGGGGGTGGAGGTGAAGTAATGTGCAAGGAAGGCATTATGGATACTTTTTCCATTAGCCAAGTATATGGAATTCATAATGCATCAGATTTACCCTTAGGTTTCTTTAAGACAAATGCAGGACCGAATATGGCAGCGGCGGATGATTTTACAATCTCAATAAATGGGCAAGGAGGACATGGGGCTAATCCGGAAGAAACTAAGGATCCTATAGTAGTGGCAATCCAAATAGCTCAGGCAATGCACACAATAAGTTCAAGGAATTTATCTGCTCATGATCCGGTAGTTATTTCAATAACTCAGATCCATTCTGGCACGACCCACAATATTATTCCTGATAATGCCTTTATTAATGGAACAGTGAGGACTTTGAGTGAAAAAACAAAGAATCTTGTTAAAGAAAGGGTTCTTGAAATTTGTGATGGGATTTCGAAAGCATTTAAATGTGAAGTTAATTTAAATTATCATGATGGATATCCAGTTACTGACAACCATAAAAAAGAAACTGAATTCGCAGTAGAAGTAGCATCAGAAATATCAGGTTCTAAACAAGTCGATGGTAACGGGATGCCGATCATGGGTTCTGAAGATTTTTCATATATGCTCTTGGAGAGACCAGGGGCATATCTGCATGTGGGCCAGGGCTATGGACCGCCATTACATAGTCCAGAATATGATTTTAACGATGATTTGGCCCCGATAGGTGCAAGTTTTTTTGCAAAACTAGTGGAAAAGGCGCAACCACTGGATTAAACTTTAATGTACTGACTTACTTGTGGAGAAATATGTGGTTCCTTCAAAAAGTGTTCAAAAATTAGCAAAGGAGACATTAACTACAAGAGACTTGATCTCCGATAGTGTAATATTGACTCCATGTTTAGCCGCACGGGAAAGTTTACCAGGAAACATCAAGCTTTATCTGAAAGCTGAAAACTTTCAGCAGACTGGTTCGTTCAAAATCAGAGGAGCTTTATCGAAGCTCAAGCGTTTGCCAAAAGATTTAGAACTTATAACAGCGTCTTCGGGCAATCATGGTATCGCATGCTCGCATGCTGCTCAAACTACGAAGCACAATTTAACGGTAGTACTTCCTGAAAATGTGTCTAAATCTAAACTGTCAAAAATCACTAGCTATGGGACTAAAATTATACTACATCCTGGAGATTCTGGGATGGCTGAGCAGCATGCAAGATCCTTGGCTGAAAGCGGTGATTTTGAATATATTTCACCTTATAATGACGACTTCGTTATGGCTGGCCAAGGAACAATTGGCCTTGAACTTCTTGAACAACTACCACGGATCGATAATGTGTTTATTTCTATGGGGGGCGGAGGTCTTGTTGCCGGTATCGGTAGTGTTATAAAAACTTTCTCACCCACTACAAAAATAATTGGAGCTAGTGCAAAAAATTCGGGTGCGTTAGCTGCAAGCATTAGCGTAGGTCATGTAATTGAAACTGAACATTTAGATACTTTAGCTGACGGTTGTGCTGGTGGTGTGGATCTAGATTCTGTAACTTTACCTATAGCGTGCGAGGTTATAGATAAAGTTATTGAGTGCACGGAAGAGGACATAGCGAAAGCATTAAAAAAGTTAGCCTGGACTGAAAATCTTGTAGTTGAGGGAGCAGCTGCGCTAGCTTACGCTGCGTTTCTATCGAAAAAAAGTTTTTATGAAGAAATGATAAATGTCATTCTTTTATGTGGTGGAAATTTCGACAATAGTGTTATATCGCCAATAATCAGTAAAGAAAATAGTTAAAAGTCAGGTCTTTAGGACAAGAAATTCGGTTAGTTATTATGAGCTACCTTTCCGTAAAATGTTTTCTGAGCTGATTTAGATAATGATATGCCTGGTTTTGCATTATAAGCAAAAACCACCAGCATTCGTGTCAAATCACCTATAGTAGGAGTAACTCTATGCATTGAGTCCTTTCCCCTAAATAACACAAGAGTGCCTGGCTCAATTTCGAGAACTGATGGTGTTTCATGGCCAAGAACTATTTTATTTGCAGTTTCATAGCCCATGTCGCCATATTCAGAATTTCTTACGTCCTTGACATATTCAAAGGTTCCACCGTCCAGTGGTTTTTGTAATAAGAGTGTGACAGCAAAACTAGAATTATCAAAGTGCCACCCCAATTCTTGCCCTTCATTAGCATAGTGAATATTTATGGAAGAAAATGGATCGTCATATTCAAATAAAGAGGTTTCTTGTACGATTTGGGAGAGAAAATTCTTAAATAAAATAGAGCGATAAATAATTTTTAGTCCTGAATTTTCAGGAATTTGATCTGTTGTGATACATCCCTTTGATGATATGATCTGATGATTAAAAATGTGATTATCCGGCAAAGATTTGTCTCTAGGTGTTAAATATATATTGTGAGTTGACGATGAATAAAATGCCTTCCCTTGGTTTTCTTTTGCTTCTTTTATGAGTTTGCGAAGAGCTTTTTTTCTCAAGAAACCTGGTATAATTAAAGCTCCATGCTTTTCTAGACGTTCTTTGCATTGATTGACAAAAGAAGATTCAGTAATTGGACAATCATCAATATTCACAAATTCATTGAGCAAATTTAATCCCATGTAATAGTCCTCTTTCTGTTCCCTCGTGGAGACTGATTTTAATCAAATTGAATTTAAGTTGGCAACAGAAATAAGGTTTGATCAATTAAACTTCCCAACGATTTTTTTTTGTGTCAAATTGTTCATATTTGCGGTCGCAGAATATTTTTCAACATGAGCGTACCATTATGAAATACACAGTTTTAGCATTAGGTGGTGATGGTATTGGTCCTGAGATTTTAAAAGCCGGTATTGATGTTGCCAATGCGATTGTTGAAGAAACCGATCTAGAACTCGATATTAGTTATGACCTTATTGGGGGGATATGCTGGGATGAACACCAGACTTTTTGCCAGCCCAAAACAGTAGCTGCTGCGCAAAAAACTAGCGCAGTCTTAGTTGGTGCAGTAGGTGGAGCCAAATGGGACAAACTAAAAATAGATGTTCTCCCTGAAGAAAGAGATGGACTTATGAGGTTAAGGAAGGAAATGAGAGCTTTTTTTGGTATGAGACCAGCAAGGTATTACCCACAACTTCATAATCAGACGCCATATGCTAGAGGTAAAGTTGAAAACTCTGATCTCATGGTGCTTAGGGAAATGTGTGGGGGAGCAATGTTTGCACAGCCTCGTGGTATCAAAATTGAAAAAAATCAAAGATATGCCTATGACACGGCTGGTTATGCTGAGACTGAAATCAGACAATTTGCTGTTTGTGGATTTGAGCTAGCAAGATTACGAAAAAATCGTCTTGTATCTATTGATAAGTCTAATGTTATGGAGAGTTATAGACTTTGGCGAGAAGTGGTGCAGGAAGTATCAAATGAATACAAAGACGTCGAAGTTAAACATCTTTATGCTGATAACTGTGCTTTTCAAATTGCTATGGACCCAAAAAAGTTTGACATAGTATTGGCTTGTAATTTTCTTGGCGATTTATTTTCTGACTTGGCTGGAATTATTTCTGGTGGGTTAGGAATGCTCCCTTCGGCTTCGCTTTGTGGTCCGCCGGTAGGTTTGACTAAAGGGATATATGAACCAGTTCATGGATCTGCCCCAGACTTAATTGGCGCTGGCATTGCTAATCCAATCGGGATGATACTTAGTGTCGGAATGATGTTTAATTATTCTTTTGGCCGAAAAGATTTATCAAATAGAATTGAACATGCTGTGAACCAGGTTTTAGAAGCTGGCTGTGTGACTCCTGATGTAGGTGGTACTGCGTCTACAGATGAAGTAACTGCAAAGGTTGTTAAAGAGATCCAGAAATGACAGTAGAATATGATTATGTTATTGCAGGAGGAGGTTCAGCTGGCTGTGTTTTAGCTTCTAGATTGGCGGAAAATTCATCGGCGTCAGTTTGCTTGGTGGAGGCGGGTGGTAAAGGACGTGATATTTTTATCAAAATGCCTGCTGGAAATGGATTTGTCTTTGGAAATCCAAAACTTGATTGGGGTTATAGCTCTACGCCTCAACATAAATTAAACAATCGTCAGATCTATTTTGCCCGTGGTAAGGCGCTGGGCGGCACATCCATAGTGAATGGAATGATATACATGAGAGGAATACCTAGTGATTATGATCATTGGAGGCAAATTGGTCTACAAGGTTGGGGTTATTCAGATTTCTTACCATATTTTAAACTTGCGGAAGGATCAGTCAGACGGTCGCCTCATTTTCACGGTAATAATGGTCCATTAAGAGTGGAACCAGCAAGAAACTTTGGAAAATTAGATCAAGCCTTTATTAAAGCGGCCGTAGCAGCTGGGCACAAGAGTATTGACGATTTCAATGGGGCTCATAGAACAGGGGTGTCTAGATGTGACAGCACAGTACATCGCGGTGTGCGGCAGTCTGCGGCAATTGCATATTTGAATAAAATTCCAGATAATTTAACGATTCTAACAGAAACTCATGTAGGTCGAATACTTCTCAGAAAAGAGAAGGCTATAGGAATTGAAACCACGAATGGGAAAAAGATACTGGCTGGCAAAGAGGTAATCATTTGCCAAGGCGCTTTTGGAACCCCTCAACTATTGATGTTATCAGGTATAGGAGATGCTGATCATTTACGTGCTCATGGAATAGACCCAGTTCTAAATCTGCCTGGTGTTGGTCAAAATCTTGCTGATCATTTAGATGTGTCAATCCAGTATGGGTCGACGAGAATGGATCTAAGCTATGCCCAACATCAAAGATTGGATAAGGCAGCATTATTAATGGGTCGATGGTTATTTAATGGTAGTGGACCTGGAGGAGGTTCCCTATTTTCAACAGTACTTTTTCATGCCCTAGAAGATCCTGCAATGCCAGAATTGCAGGTATTTATGACACCAATGATCATAGATGAAAACTTTAAGAACGGCGAAAATGAAAGAGTACCTTTTTTTCAGCGTTTGGGTCGTAAGTTGCTTGTCCGGGGAAGAAAGCTTGCAAGACCCGGAATACAAATTGATATTAATCAAGAAAGACCTAGATCATTAGGCAGTGTGCGACTTTTGAGCTCTAATCCACTTCAGCATCCTATGATTAATCCTAACTATCTTGCCGATACTAGAGATCTAACAGAACTTGTTAGAGGAGTTAAGGATATGCGGGATGTGATGAATCAGGCCTGCATAAGTCGGTTCGTAACAAAAGAGCAAGGAGTCTGGGCCCATGCCAGAACTGATAAAGAAATTATAACCGCCATTCGTGAAACTGCTTACACTGGTCATCATCCGTGTTCTACTGCACGCATGGGAAACGATTCTGATTTGGGGGCCGTTCTTGATGGAGAATTAAAGGTTCGTGGCATAGAGGCTTTGAGAGTTTGTGATGCTGCTGCTATGCCAACTCAAATTACTGGAAATCTTTATGCAACAGTCGTAGCAATGGCCGAAAAAGCAGCAGACATGATCCTTGGTAGGAGGCCTTTGACACCAGAAGATATAGGGGGAGGAAAATGAGATGAGTATGACTTGTGGTGAAGCAACGATGAAACTTTTATCAAATTACGGAGTTAGAATAGTTTTCGGAATACCTGGTGTCCACACTCTCGATATGTGCCGTGGTTTAACAGATGTGAAAAAAACTGGAAGTATGCGCCATGTTCAGGCTCGAAATGAACAAGGTGCTGGATTCATGGCAGAAGGTTGGGCTCGTGCCACTGGAGAGGTAGGGGTGGCTCTAGTTATTTCAGGTCCTGGGGTAACAAATGCGTGTACCGCATTAGGCCAAGCATATGCAGATAGTTTGCCTTTATTATTAATTTCAGCGGAACCAGATAGTAAGACGATAGGCAAAGGCTGGGGAGTGTTGCATGAAATTACTGAACAAAAGAAAGTTACGGAACCATTGACAGCATTTTCGGCAACTGCCCGACATCCTGCCGACCTTCCAGAACTGTTCGCGCGGGCCTTCTCTATATTTACCAGTCAGAGACCGAGACCAGTCCATATTTCTATTCCTTTAGATGTGCAGGCAGAGGTTGTTCGAGAGGACTGGAAACCACTTTCTTTTGTAAAACCACCTAGGGCTGGAAAAGAGCAAATCATTAATGCTGCAAATTTACTAAAATTGTCTAACAAACCAATTATCATGATTGGTGGGGGTGCTGTGAATGCAGGAAAGGATCTCCTCCCATTGGCTGAAATACTCGGTGCGGTTGTAATTTCTTCAACGGCCGGTAAGGGTATAATTCCTGATTCTCACCCACTTCATTTATCGGGTTCAACAGTAAGAAGTGAAGTTCAGGGTTATATCAAAGATGCTGATGTGATACTTGCTGTTGGTACTGAATTAGCAGAAACGGATAGTTTTGTAGAACGGTTACTTTTCAAAGGAGACATTATCCGTATTGATATAGATCCAAGTAAGATTAACGATTTCTATCCTGCAAAGATAGGCATAATCGGGGATGCCTCACCCGCTATAAAAGGGTTGGCTGAAGAACTTAAAAAACATGATGGTACCACGCGTTTTAATTCAGCTTGTGCAGATGTGGTTGAAATACGTGCTTCAATAAAGAAGAACCTAACCAGTATAGAAAGAAAGCATCAAAAGGTATTTGACATTCTACAAGAACACGTCCCAGCGAACACAATTTTTTCTGGAGATGCATGCCAGTTGGTATACACAGGTGCTTTTGGTTTTAATGTTACAGGCCCAAGACAATGGTTTTACCCCGCAGGATTTTGCGCACTAGGAAATGCCGTTCCCAATGGCATTGGTGCCAAACTGGCCAAACCTGATAAACCCGTGGTCGTATTGGTGGGCGATGGTGGTTTTATGTTCACCATGCCTGAGATTATTACTGCGGCGGAGCTTCGGCTGCCATTACCAATTATTATTTGGGAAAATGGGGGACTGAAGCAAATACAAGATGATATGGATAATAGTAATATCAAGCGAGTTGGTGTAGAAGGGATCAATCCAGATTTTGGAACTTTAGCTAAAGCTTGTCATTGTAAGGCTATATATGCAGACAGTGATAAGGTCTTTGTTCGAGCAATTTCTGAAGGACTAAAGGTAGATTGCCCAACTCTAATCTTAATAAAGGAGAATGACCCTTGGCTGACATGAAGACTTATAAATATTTTGTAAATAATAGTTGGCATGAGCCCAGTTCTGGAAAGTTTTTTGATACTGAAAACCCAGCTACTGGTGTGACTTGGGCTCGGGTGCCAGACTGTCGTTCTGAGGATATTAATGGAGCTGTTGCTGCGGCCAAGAATGCTTTTTATGAAGGACCATGGAGAAAAATGATGCCAGCCCAGAGGGGGCGTTATTTACGAAATATAGGCGATGTAATTTCAAGAAATGCTGAACGACTTGGGAGCATAGAAACTCTTGACAATGGTAAATTGCCTAAACAAATAACGCCGAGTTTAGAAAAGGATGCTTGGAGTGTTGATAGTTGGTCTTATTATGCTGGGATGTGTGATAAATTTGAGGGCCGCATAATACCTGCAGAAATGCCAAACCTTCATAATTACCTTAAGTGGGAACCCTTTGGTGTTGTAGCCCAAATTCTCCCCTGGAATTCGCCAATTGGAACACTTATTTGGAAGCTGGCACCCTGTATCGCTGCAGGGAATACTGTTGTATTAAAACCATCAGAGCATGCCAGTTGTTCAACATTAGAACTAATGGATGTTCTGCTGGAAGCAGATTTGCCGCCCGGTGTCTTAAATGTTGTCACAGGCTTTGGCCAGACTACGGGAGAGCCTTTGATTGATCACAAAGATGTGCGTATGGTATCGTTCACAGGTGGTACTATCGGAGGCCGCACCGTTGCTAGCATTGCTGCAAGAAAAGTTAAACCAATTGTCATGGAACTTGGTGGTAAATCACCACAAATTGTGTTTCCAGACAGTGATCTGGATTTAGCAGTCAATGGAATAGCATCAGGTATCTTCCCTGCAGGAGGGCAGAGTTGTATTTCGGGTTCAAGATTACTGATCCACAAGTCAATCATTGATGAATTTACTGAACGCTTGGTAAATCGTGTCAAAAAAGCTCGAGTGGGGGATCCTCATGATCCTCAAACTCAAATAGGTCCAATGGCTAACCGTTCACACTATGAGAGCGTTTTGAAAAAGATTTCAGCTGCGGAAAAAATGGGATTTGAACTAGTTTTAGATGGACGATCTGCTTGCCGAGAAGCAGGTTATTACATTGGCCCAACAATATTCGCAAATGTCCCCAATGACTCGGACTTAGCCCAGAATGAAGTTTTTGGACCAGTTGCTTCCACAGAATCCTGGGATAATGAAGACCAGGTAATAGATGTGGCAAATGACACTATATACGGGTTGGCTGCAGGAATTTGGTCAGGCAATGTAACAAAAGCAATGAGAATTGCAGATCAGATTGAGGCAGGCACTGTTTATATAAATAACTACTTCAATGCTGCAGCCCAGAGTCCTGTTGGGGGATATAAGCAATCTGGCTATGGTCGTGAAAATGGATGGGAAGGCATGCGTTGTTTTATGCAAGCTAAATCAGTTTGGCTAGCGACTGATCCCCATCAAGAAGAACCATTTTCTTAATCATTACTTTCTAAGAGTGTCATTTTCTTGGAATTTGGGCTCGTTTGGTTGTGATGGTTTTTTGCGTAGAATATGGGATATCCTATTTTGTCCTTAATAGAATCCAATTTTGTCTCATAGAGATCTGATAGAAAATTCTTTTGTAGAATGCTATTTAAATTCCCAGAGTGAATGTTTTTTCCTTTTTTTAATACCAAGGCATAATCTGCAAATCTAATTATGCTGTTTATATCATGCGTTGAGAGCAATACTGTAAGACCTAGTTGTTTTCGGAGTAGATCTATAAGTTGTAAAAAATCAATGGTTCTTGCAAAATCTAAGGACGCAGTCGGTTCATCAAGGAGTAAAAAATCTGCTTCTTGAGCTAATGCCCTTGCCAACGTTGCCCTTTGCATTTCTCCACCTGACAGGTTTGTTACAAGTTCTTTTGCTTTCGGAAACAGTTTTAATCTTTCTAAAGCTACATTTACCGCATCGTAATCACGTTGGCTTTCTCCAAAAAACCAATTTGAGCGAGAGGCTCTTCCTAGCATGATGTATTCCCCCAATGTCATACCAGCAGGGATGCTAAAATTCTGTGGTGTATATGAAAATGGCACCCTTTTTTTATCTTTAAGAAGGCCTAGGCTTGGTTTGCCATTAATAATAAAATTGCCTGTGAAGGTTAGTAGTCCAGCTAGGGACTTCAAGAGAGTAGTTTTGCCAGCACCATTTGGTCCTATGATAGCTACGAAGGATCCGCTAGGGATTTTGAATGAAATATTTTGGAGCAGGGTCTTGCCATTAGTTACGACCTTTAAGTCTTTTGCTTGGCATTCCATCTTAAATAGCCCCTCGTGATAACCGCAATAAGAATGCAAAAAATGGTGCACCCAAAAAAGCTGTTATTACACCAATAGGTAATTCGCCTGGGGCAATTATTGTTCTGGAAAAGGTATCTGCTAGAGATAGAAAGGCACCACCTCCTAAAGCTGATAGAGGAATAATGACTCTATAGCTTGAGCTCACTGTCAGTCTAATAATGTGTGGAATGACCAAACCTATAAAGGCTATCAGACCACTAAGGGAAACAGCTACTGCTGTGACAAGTGTAGAACATGTAATGACTACGATATACGTTCGTGTAGGATTCCCGCCAAGACTTTTGGATTCATCTTCGGATAATCTAAGCAAATCAAGTTCTTTGCTAAACACATAAATCAAAGTGAAACAAATGAGGAAATAAGGTGTCAAAGTTAAAACTTCAGTCCAACCAGAAGTTAATAATCTACCAATAAGCCAACCAAAAATCTCCTGTATTGAAAGAAAATTTCTTTGCATGATATAGGTTTGGCATGCTGTCAGAAAGGCTGCCGTTGCCACACCTGCTAAAAGTAAACTGGCTGGAGTGCGTCCAGCACTTGCAGAGATGGTTGCGGCACACAGTACGGCTCCCATTGCTCCTATGAATGCTCCCACCTGGATTGAGTCTACGAACCCAAAGGATAAATTAACGCTAGTTACTATAACTAAGGTAGCGCCTAAGCCCGCTCCAGCAGCTGAGCCAAGCAAGAATGGATCAGCAAGGGGATTCTTAAAAACGCCTTGAAAACCAGCTCCAGCGATAGCAAGTGAAGCTCCAACCAGAAATCCTAAAACAAATCTTGGCAATCGCCATTCTAAGATAATGATTCTATCAATTTCGTTTATTCTTGGGTTTTGATTCTGCCCCAAAAAGAAGTCGAACAAGTATTTGAGGCTTTCAATAGGTGGGATGGGAGCAGCACCTAAGCAGATACTAGATATTCCAGACAATACCACTAGGAATATGCAGATCAGAAGAGCAGTTTTTGGTAGGGTGAAAACCTTATCCATTTTTTGATAGCCCCAAAACAAAAATTAATAAAGCATGAATTAGTTCGGTTCAAGAAAATCCACAATAGAATTCGCAAACTCGGTTAGTCTTGGACCCCATCTAGAGGCAATATCTGATTCAATACGTAGAAATTTGTTATTCTTGACAGCACTAATGTGTTTCCAACCAGGTCGTTTTATCATTTTTACTATATGATCTGAAGTTTTCCCGGGTAATATGATTAAATCTGGATTTGACGAAATTATATATTCTGGTGATAATTTAGGGTATCCATAACCTTCTTTATCGGCTTCATCAGCAATATTTGTAAGGTTTAGTATTCGGTAAATGCTTCCGATAAAGCTAAATGAAGAAGCACTATAATAATTCTCGTCCACTTCATGATAAATTTTTATGGCCCGTCTTTTTTCTCGAAGCATAGTCAATCGGCTCATTTTTTTTTCCATATCAATGATTAACTTTTTAGCTTTTTTTGTATTTCCAGTTGATTTCCCTAAAACCATTATCTGTGTAAGTATTTCACTGAAATTCTTGGGTGTTGGAAGTAGAAGGGTATCAATTCCGACCAAATTTAACCCTTTGACGGAATCACCTATATCATAGGACAATACTACTAAATCGGGTTTAAAGGACGCTATTGCTTCTAGATTTGGTTCATAGGCTGACAAATTAGTTCGAGGTACATTTTTTGGAAAATTTGATTGGCTATCTACTGCAATTACCTGTGGTGCAGCGCCAATAGCAAACAATATTTCGGTCAAAGATGGAGATAGAGAAATGATTCTATTAGGTTTATTCTCTGCTAAGGCATGGGCAGAGATGACTCCTAGGCAAAGAGAAATCAATAAGAAAAAGTGTATCAAAATTGTTAGCAGTTTATGTAAAATGAAATTAACCATTACCCACATTTTTTTATAGGCCTGCCAGATTCTTGGTAGATTTTCTCTTAAATTATATCTCTATGCACTCTAAATATCGGATTTAAGTTTTTTATATTTATTTTTGGGTTGAAAATTAGATGCCTCGGGGGATCTTTGTTCACTTATCCAGATAGATTTGTTTGGATGCATTCCTGCTCCGAAGACAGCTGGTACAGCGGAACAGCGCATTTTATTCAGCAGTCTGGTATTAGCACTACCTACAGAAGGATGGGTTCCACTATTTGCCTCACTAAGGGCAATCCAGTCAGATTTACGTTTTTCATATGTATCTCGATCATCTAGTTGCTCACAGACTAATTCATTGGTGTTTAAATCCACTCGAATTTTGTCCCCATCTTTTATCAAGCCTATGGGACCGCCAATCGCTGCCTCTGGACCAACATGCCCTATAACTAACCCAACAGAGCCCCCTGAAAACCTACCATCGGTCATTAACCCGACAACTATGTTTTTTTCCCGGCATAGTGCCGTTATTCTAGAAGTGGAATCTAACATTTCTGGCATGCCTGGTCCTCCAACTGGCCCTTCATACCTAACTACAATCATATCAAAATTCTTAAATGAACCAGGAGAATTGTCCAAACTTTTCAAAAGGCTTTGTTCTCCGTCGAATACTTTAGCATTCCCTACAAAAATATTATTTTCTAATCCTCCTTCCACACCTGCTAATTTTAGAATAGCACTATATTCAGGTGACAAATTTCCTCCTAAGAGTCTTAATCCGCCAGTTTCTTTGTAAGGGACTTTAACGCTATAAATTACATCGCCATCAGGATCAGGTGGTGCGAGCCTCTTAATTTGGTCAACAAGCTTTTCACCAGTGCAGGTTAATGTATCACCGTTAAGCAGGCCTGCTTCAAGGAGATCTCTAACTATTACTTGGATTCCACCTTTATTATCAATATCAACCATTGAAAATCTACCAAAAGGTCTTGCATTGACAACTACAGGCACAACTTTCTCAGACAGATGATTGAATTCATCCGCATTCATGATGTGTGAGGAAAAATCTGAATAGCCTGCAGCTCGTGCTAGTTCCGGGGCATGAAGCATAACGTTAGTTGATCCACCAACTGCCATGGCAACGATCAATGCATTTCGAATAGATTCCCTGGTTACAATGTCTCTGGGCGTTATATCATTTCTTATTAGTATTGTTAAATAATCAATTAATTCGTTTGGGAAGTCCTTAGTACGCCTAATGTCTTGGGAAGCTGGAGACACCATATGTAATGGTTGCATGCCCAAAACGCCGATAAACGTCTGCATGGTATTGTAGGTGAACATGCCGCCACAACTTCCAATCCCAGGACAAGCCTCTTTTGCAATTCTCTGCTTTAGGTCTTCATCATTACTTCCCGCTATTTGATAACTACTAATTATATCGATTGGTTCTCCTGTAGCACTATCTACTCCTGGCCTAATCGAGCCATCTGACATAATTATTGCGGGTCTGTTATGTTCCAAAATTGCGGCTAAAGTTCCTACTGGTGGCTTATCGCAGGCAACAACGGCTATTAAGCCTTCAAGCCCAGACGCGCTTAAATGTTCACAGATACTATCATTGGTTACTTCTCTACCAATTAGTGAATAACGCATCTCCTTTGTACCATTCCGGATGCCATCTGATGTAGCTAAGGTAAATTCTGGCTGTATAAGCCGCATGGTCAACTGGTCAGAAGCTTTGCCAACCCGCGCACTTAATGCATCGTGAATTATTTTTACCTTTTCTCCGACTCCCAGGTAACACTGTGAGTCCCCTTTGTTGCCCACAACTCCTACGGAAGGTTCATGGATTAAATCTAGGTCGGTGCCTAATTCTCTTGCTATGCCATAGGTTTGAGAATTTCTGCCTGGGTTTTTATCAATCAATACAGTTTTTGTGTTCTTCATCATTTCACCTCAAGTCTAAGTAACAAGCTGAACAAAAAAATCAATATCTTTCATTACTAATAAATAAGCGCGGCATACATTTATTAGATTTCCTTTTTTTATTACTGGATCCTCACCAATTTTTTTTCCTTAATAATCATCACTAGTATGAGACAATAGTTCTCATTCCCAAACCAGAATCTTGGATGCGTTTGGAGCCGTCTAAGTCAGTAAGATCAATAATGGCTAAGATTAGAATTTGGTTTTTTGGGACATTAAAATTCTCATTCAGTAATTGAGCACATGCTATGGCAGTGCCTCCTGTTGCTACCAAGTCATCTATTACTACGATCTTATCTGTATTCTTGATTGGAGTATTCTTCTGAATTTCTATAGACGTATTTCCATATTCAAGACAAAAATCTTTTTTGTAAGTTTCATGAGGTAATTTTCCAGGTTTTCTGGCAAGTACAAATGGTAGGTGTAAATCCGAAGCAACCGAACCTGCAAATATAAATCCTCTACTTTCAATGCTCACTATTACATCTGCTCCAAAGTCTCTAGTAATTCTAGTAAGTTCCTTGCAGGTTTTTACAAATGCTGAGGGTGTTTCTATCAAACTCGTAATATCTCTGAATTTTATACCAGGAATAGGAAAGTCATTTACAGTTCTAATGTTAGGTTTAATTTCTAATGGATCACTCATGATTTGTGCTAGCCTCTTTGATTGATAATTTTTTCAAACTTATCTCATCTTCATCTATATTACGTGGTTTAACTGAAATTGATTGTTTAAAATATTTGTCTATCCTTGAACTGTAAGTATGCCTTGCTGATTTTCTTATTTTGTCTTTCTAGCTTTTGATAGTTAAAGATTTTTTCGAAGATAATCAAAAGCCTTTAGAGATGGAACGAGAGTTTCCATTTGATTAATAGGAATCATATTTGGACCATCAGAGGGGGCATTATCAGGGTCCTGGTGGGTTTCAATGAATATCCCACTAACGCCCATGGCGCAGGCAGCACGAGCAAGACCATATACAAACTTTCGCTCACCACCAGAAGTATTGCCAAGATTGCTTGGTTTTTGTACGGAATGTGTTGCGTCAAAAATAACTGGATAACCAGTTTCTGCCATAGTTTCTAAGCCTCGAAAATCATTTATTAAGGTGTTATAACCAAAACTCGTTCCTCTTTCACAGAGCATAATATTATTATTACCAGTGCTAGCAATTTTCTCAGCCACATTCCACATGTCCTGAGGCGCTAGAAATTGACCTTTCTTAATATTGATTGGCTTACCTGTCTTTCCTGCTTCCATCAAAAGGTCAGTTTGACGGCAAAGAAAAGCTGGTATTTGCAATACATCGACTACTTCTGCTACACTAATACACTGAGAAGGTTCATGAATATCTGTTATAATGGGACAATCAAATTCTTTGGATATATCTTGGAGAATTCGTAATCCTTCATCGATTCCAATACCTCTTGCAGAACTAATTGAGGACCTATTCGCTTTATCAAAACTTGATTTGAATATAAATTTCGTATTGGTTTTAGAGAAAATATTTGCTAGTTGCTCGGCAATCATCATTGCATGATCATGACTTTCTAGCTGGCAAGGGCCACTAATGAAGACAATCGGGTTTGACCCCCCAATTTTAAGATCTCTAACGGATATTATTTTTTGTTGCATAACTATCTACTCTTAATATAAGCATTAGAAATTGTTTTGGTGCTTGGTTGAGATTAGGTCTATTACTTTTAAAAGCAAGGTAAACATTAGAAACATTATCTCGTCCAAATGGAAATTTTTTGAGATCTAATCGTATTCTGGTGTTATGCCTAATTCTTTTAGATAGAGTAGGTGGTAATGACCAGGATAGATTAATCTTACTATTTTCAGTTTTATTTAGAACTTTTATGAAAAACAAAGCCTTAAATTTATACTTTAAATTTTTGTTTAATATTGTCAAAGAGGTTAGTAAGGATGTTAATATGTGTTTTAGGATTTTGCAGAGTGATAAATGATTGATCAACCCTATTTGAATACATCTCCAAAAGTGAGTGATGAAATTCGCCAGACAACATGTTATATGTGCGCCTGCAGATGTGGCATTGATGTGCATCTTAAAGACGGCAAAGTAGCATACATAGAGGGAAACCGGAATCATCCAGTCAACAAGGGTGTTCTGTGCGCTAAGGGCAGTGCTGGAATTATGCAAGTGAACGCACCTTCTCGACTACGTGCGCCTCTTAAACGTGTTGGCCCTAGGGGGGCAGGGAAATTTAAAGAAATTACCTGGGATGAGGCGTTTCAACTAGCGGTAGGTTGTTTGAAGCCGGTTCGAGATAAGNATCCAGAAAAACTCGCATTCTTTACCGGGCGAGATCANTCTCAGTCGTTTACTAGTTTCTGGGCGCAAGATTTTGGNACCCCGAATTATGCTGCACATGGAGGTTTTTGCAGTGTGAATATGGCTACTGCAGGNATTTATACNATTGGTGGTGCTTTTTGGGAATTTGGTGAGCCAGACTGGGAAAAAACTAAAATGTTTATGATTTTTGGAGTTGCTGAAGATCATGATAGTAATCCCATAAAGATTGGACTTAGCCGACTTAAAGAACGTGGTTCAAAAATAATAGCAGTAAATCCTATTAGAACGGGCTATAATGCAATAGCTGATGAATGGATTGGAATTGTCCCTGGTACTGATGGTCAATTTATATTGGCTTTGGTACATGAACTCCTTAAGGCTGGAAAAATTGATTTGGATTATCTTTCGAGATATACAAATGCTCCGGTTCTTGTAGATCCTGGATCTGGTTTGCTCCTACGTGACAAGGATGGCAAACAAATGGTAGTGGATAAGCGGACTGGAGATGTTGTGCCATTTGATAAGACTGCAATATACCCGGATCTCAAGGGAGAGTATTCGGAAGACGGAGTCTGTAGGAAGACAGTTTTTCATAGTTTGGTAGAGCAATATTTAAAGCCTGAGTATTCTCCTGAGGCAGTTGCTGAGAATACTGGTATTTCAGCAGGAAAAATTCGAGCGATTGCTTTGGAATTATCGAAGGTGGCATTCGAAGAATCAATTGAATTAAATTGTTCATGGAAGGATTTTCGTGGGGAAGAGCACAAGAAGATGGTTGGACGTCCGGTAAGTTTCCATGCGATGAGGGGAATTTCAGCGCATTCTAATGGCTTCCAGACTTGCCGCGCACTCCATCTGTTGCAAATACTTCTTGGATCTATCGAGGCACCTGGTGGATTCAGATTGAAACCGCCTTATCCTAAACCAGCTGAAATACATCCAAAACCACACTGCAAGGTGACACCAGGTTCTCCTTTAGATGGACCTCACCTAGGATTTGTACACGGCCCTGATGATTTGATGCTCAAAGAGGATGGAACTCCCGCGCGCATTGATAAAGCTTTTACTTGGGAAAACCCCATGTCGGCTCATGGCCTGATGCATATGGTGATTTCAAATGCTTATCATGGGGATCCTTACAGGATTGATACCCTATTTCTTTATATGGCTAACATGTCATGGAACAGTTCGATGAATACTCGCGGTGTGATCAAAATGTTGACGGATGTGAACGAAGATGGAAATTATGTCATCCCAAATATAATTTATTCTGATGCTTACTCATCGGAAATGGTTGCTTATGCCGATTTGATCCTTCCAGATACGACTTATTTGGAACGGCATGATTGTATTAGCATTTTGGACCGACCTATTTCTAAAGCTGAAGCTCTTGCTGATGCAATCCGCTGGCCAGTGATCACCCCGGACAGAGACGTGCGTGGTTTCCAATCTGTTCTTTGTGAACTCGGCGCAAAACTTGGACTTCCCAATTTTGTTAATGAGGACGGAACCCAGAAATATAAGGATTATGCTGATTATATAGTGAATCACATTCGGAAGCCTGGTATTGGCCCATTGGCTGGATTCCGGGGTGATGGTACATGCTCAGGTAGGGGTAAGGTTAACCCAAAACAATTAGATCAGTACATTAAAAACGGGGGATTTTTTATGAAAAAAATTCCAGATGGTTGCCATTATTATAAGCCATGGAACATGAATTATCAAAGTTGGGCAGTGGAAATGGGCCTTTATGATAGCCCTCAACCATATTTGTTTCAACTTTACTTAGAGCCGCTTCGTAAATTTCAGAGAGCTGCCGAAGGTCATGGTGATCGGCAACCACCTGACCATTTGCGGGAAAGAATAAGAAACACAATGGATCCTCTTCCCATTTGGTACCCAGCTTTTGAAGATAACCTTGTAAATAAAACGGATTATCCCTTACATGCTTTGACTCAAAGGCCTATGGCTATGTATCATAGTTGGGGAGGGCAAAATGCTTGGTTGCGTCAGATCCATGGAATGAATCCACTGTATATTTCTAGCAAACTAATGAGAAAGCATGCACTTCAGGATGGGGAGTGGATTAAAGTCTCATCAGTACATGGTTCTATTATTGTTCCTGTAGCGGAGATGGCTGCGCTGAATGATGACACCGTTTGGACATGGAATGCAATTGGAAAGAGAAAAGGTACTTGGGCCTTAGAAGAAAATGCACCTGAAACAACAAAAGGTTTTTTACTTAATCATCTGATACATGAACTTTTACCTCCAAAAGGTGATGGGTATCGATGGGCAAATGCTGACCCAATAACTGGACAGGCAGCTTGGTTTGATCTCCGTGTAAAAATCGAAAAGACTGAATCATCAAATTCAACTGAACCAAGGTTTGAGATTATTAAATCTCCTGTTGGGGTAGGACCGAAGAGTTTGCAGTGGAAGGTAGGTAATGACTGAACTTCCAAAAAAAACAAAACGAAAACTAGGATTAGTAATTGATTTGGATACATGCGTTGGTTGCCATGCATGCGTAGTGAGTTGTAAAGGCTGGAATACTGAGAATTACGGTGTTCCTCTTAGTGATCAGGATCCATACGGTTCAGATCCTGAAGGAACATTCCTTAACAGGGTGCACACTTATGAGGTTCAACCAGTTGAGGGAGAAGCTCAACTGGTCCATTTCCCTAGATCATGCTTGCATTGTGAAGATGCTCCTTGTGTTACTGTTTGTCCTACCGGTGCCAGCTACAAGCGAGTAGAAGATGGTATTGTTCTTGTTAATGAACAGGATTGTATTGGTTGTGGTCTTTGTGCATGGGCTTGTCCTTATGGAGCACGAGAACTTGATGCTGCTGAAGGTGTTATGAAGAAGTGCACCCTCTGTGTGGATAGGATTTATAATGATAACCTACCTGAAGAAGATCGCGTACCAGCGTGTGTGCGAACTTGCCCTTCTGGTGCACGTCATTTTGGTGATTTTTCTGATCCTAGCAGCGAAGTTAATAAAATCTCCGAGAGTAGGGGAGGCTTTGACTTGATGCCAGAGCAAGGTACAAAGCCAGTGAATAAATATCTTCCTCCTCGGCCTAAAGATACAATAAAGGAAATTGATGTACTTTCTCCTCTACTTGTTCCAGTTGCTAAAGAACCAAAAGGGTTCATGGCTTGGTTGGATAAACAGTTGGATGGATTTTAATGCGTCCTGCTGCTTCCATAATTATATTCACTTCATTTTCTGGAATAGGATTTGGCTTATTATTTTTTTTAGGTTTTGGTTTACCTGCTCCAAGAGGTTTTGTGGCTTTGATATTTTTGGGTATAGCTTACACATTAGCTATTGGTGGGCTCATTTCCTCCACTTTCCATCTTGGACATCCGGAACGGGCATTAAAAGCTTTCACACAATGGAAAACAAGTTGGTTGAGTCGTGAAGCTTGGCTTGCGTTAGGTGCTTTATTCTTTATGACAATTTATGGAATAGGTTTAGTATTTTTCGGGGTTGCTATTGGATTGTTGGGTATTTTGGGAGCATTATTGTCTCTTGCCACCGTGTATTCTACATCAATGATTTATGCTCATCTAAAAACTGTACCACGCTGGAATACTCCTTTAACTCCCACTCTTTTTCTAGTTATTTCATTGACTGGTGGTAGTATTATAACAGGTCTAGGTGAAATTACTCTTATTTTACTATTGATGACGGGTGTAATCCAGGTAATATTTTGGATAAGAGGAGATCGAGCATTTAATAGATCTCAAACAAAAATAGAAACAGCAACTGGATTAGGACGGGAAGGTGCAATAAGAGCTTTTGCCCCACCTCATACGGGAGGCAATTATTTGTTGAAGGAATTTGTATATGTTGTTGGTAGAAAACAGGCATCTAAACTAAGGTTGATTTCCCTAGTTATGATGATTGGAATTCCTATAGCATTACTCTCTACACCATTCAATTTTTTGACTTCTCTGGTAGCGGCTTTTTTCCATTTGGCTGGAGTAATGATGTCGCGCTGGTTATTTTTTGCCCAGGCAGAGCATGTGGTCGGTCTTTACTATGGAAAGCGTGTAGGNGCCTAGCCATTCTATNATTCAATGGGTTATGAGCACTTTCTAATAAAGCTTCAGAACAGAGTTTTGAATCGTGCCTTATTTTTTACGGATTTAACCCTTCCCTCGCCAAGGAATGGTCTTGACAATTGCCCATCTCATTAGGATGTCAAAAGCTAATCCCAATAGACCCATTATTAAGATAGTTACCCATATCAATTCATAATTTGATACTACTCTAGCCACATTTTCGATGAAGCCTATGCCAGTTGTCCCAGCCAACATTTCTGCTGCAACTAAGGTACCCCAGCATACACCTATAGAAATTCTTATACCTGTGAGGATTTCAGGCATTGCATTAGGAAGAATTACATATCTCAAGATTTGACGATCTGATGCACCGAGGGAGTGTGAAGCCCGGATTTTGGATAACTGTGTGCCAGAAGCCCCAGTTCTTGCAGAAATCACCATGATGGCAAAAGCAACCATAAACAATAGAAAAATTTTCCCATCATCTTGAATACCAAAAATCGTTAAAACCAAGGGAGCCCAAGCAAGAGGGGGTACAGGACGATAAAGCTCAATTATAGGATCAAAAAATGACTTAAAGAAACGGGATATTCCCATGTAAATTCCCAACGGAACACCTAATCCAATCCCTAATGCTAATGCTACTATTACTCTAAACAGAGAGTCCCAGATGTGACCATCTAACATGGGAACTGCTCCAAGGTAGATATCTCCTTGAGCTAAGGCTAAAGCCTTATCTTTAAAGTTAGGTTGGAAAACCCCTGTTTCAGAGTGCCTACCATAATCACCAGGAAACAAATCAATTAATGAGTCTGGAATAAAAAATGCTAAAATATCTGCAATCTGGATCCATTTCCACCAAAGAAGTGTTGAACCCTTGTATCCGCCACCTCCTTCAATATCGGGATTGGCTAGCTTTAAAAAAGTTGCAATAACATCTGTTGGTTTTGGTAGCCAGCGGCCGGATCCCTGCTCTGTACACTGAGTTTTGGATTTGACAACCCCATCACCTGGAACAAATATTCTATCAACAATATTCAAGCTACCTCTTGTTTCAGTAATAGCTAAAAAGAAGTCATTCACTGAATTACTTAGATTGTCCAAGGCTGAGGGAGGAAAGATAGTTCCATCATCTAATCTGCGAAAGATTCTTTCAACAGCTTTCACATAAGCAAATCTCTTAGAAAGTATTTCTTCTTCAAAATCAGAAGCCTCATTACTTTCTTTAATATTGTTTATCATCTCCTTTGTTGTTTTAATTAATGCATCCGCAGCTGCGGAGTTATTTCGCGTTTTGAGGAAGAGTTTGGTCAAGAGCTTGGCATCTTGGCTTGTTTTGTCCAGAAGTACTCCTCTTGGGGTTGTCGGCAGCAAAGGGATTTCAGTGAGGTCTGTTCCCCACTTTGGTTGGGCTAAAGCTTCTGGATCGGGGATCAATCCTTTATAACCAAATCCCAAGGTCTTGCTAAGTTCACGAAATCCATCCTGTATTGTTTTAAAAGCTCTGATAGAATCGCTGCTTTGATTTTTTGGATTTGAAAAAATTTCTATAATTTGTTTTGATTGCAGAATAATTCTGAACAACTTTTCTTGTTCTGCTTTGTCATAAACATCTACTGGTAAATTTTTTTCTAATATCTCTAATTGCTCTAAGTTTCTCCTCGTTAATGTTGTTGATTTAAAATAACGGGAATTTATAGGCAATGCAGCGGTAATAGGAGCTATAGCCGTGTCTATTTTTGCTGCTTGGCATAACTCATTACCTGTCTCGGGGAAAAAGGCTCTGGCCATACCCCATGAAAAATAAAACCAGAGCAGTAAAATAGAAGAAATACCAGTCAGGGTCCAGTACCAACCTCCCAGAGTTCGTTCCGGGTCCCCGAAAACTTCATCTTTTGCCCTGTAGGCAGTTTGCTTTAATCCAATCACAATTGAAATGACTAAACATAGTAGTAATGTTACTATTATGACTGCAGCAATAGATGCTCTTTCTTCAGATAACCAGCTAAACACCGCCCATTATCTCCTCTTCCATATCCCAGATCATTGTGAGAATTTCTTCTCGCACTTCGCCAAAATAACCTTCATGTTTTATATCTCTCAAAGATTTTGTTAAGCCTTTCCCAGCAAAAGGAAGGTTATATTCTTTATGTATTCTTCCCGGTCGAGGAGCCATAACAAAAAGACGTTCTCCGAGAAGTAGGGCCTCTTCGACGGAGTGCGTAATAATGATTATAGTTTTCCCAGTTTCTTTCCACAATTTCAATATTAAGGACTGCATTTTTTCTCGTGTCAGTGCATCCAAGGCTCCTAAAGGTTCATCCATTAAAATAACATCTGGACCATTTACAAGGCATCGAGCAAGGGCCACACGCTGTTGCATTCCCCCCGAAAGCTGGTAGGTTGGAGTATCTCCAAAGCCTTGCAGGCCTACAATATCTAACCATTTTTCTACAAGTTGGTTACTTTCAGATTCAGGTGTTTTTTTCATCCGTAATCCAAAATCTACGTTTTTTGATACGGTGAGCCATTCAAATAAGGCACCTTGTTGAAATACCATACCTCTTTCTACGCCAGGACCTTCAATTAAATTCCCACCCAGAGACATTTTACCAGCTGTTGGGTTAAGGAATCCAGCTATCATATTGAGTAGTGTGGTCTTCCCGCAACCTGAAGGCCCTAAAACAGACAGTAGCTCTCCTCTTTTAAGTGAGAAATTAATATCTTTTAGTGCTTCAATCTTTACACCAGTTTGCGGATTCGCAAATGTCATACTTAGATTTTCGCATACAAGATCTGACATATCGCTTTACAAGTGGATCTGATTTAAATGTATTAATGAACTTTATTTAGGCAAGGCTAATGAGATAGCCTTGCCTAAAGTTAGTAAGTCTTCAGAACTTTAGTCTAAAAACGAACCATCTATTGTTTTAGCAATCGTGATTCCATCTGACGAGTCAGAGAACAAAGTACCCAGAGCGGCTGCTGCACTTGCTGCAATACCGTCTTTTCCAAAGTATTTATCCAATTGCTCTTGCTCTGACATAAATATCATTCCAGCCATCTGACTTTTAACATCAGGAACACTCATGCCTGCGTCAGCTGCAACTTTTTTCAATTGTGCATCCGTTGCTTTCCAAGCTGCATTTGCTTCATCTGTGACATCGAGAAAGGTCTTGAGAAGGTCAGGATTTTCAGTTGCGAACTTTTCAGTAACAGAAATTACATCAAAGGAACCTATTCCTGCGTCGATTTTTTGTTGGGAGGTCATTATTGGCGTGCCTACCTCACCGGCTGCTTTTGAGGAATTACCTCCAAAGATACAAGCCATGTCTACTGCTCCATCAGCAAGAGATTTAGCTCCATCTGGCGGAGCTTGGTCAACAATAGTCATAGTTGACATGTCTACATTTAGTGCATTCATATAGCTTTTAAATGCAAAGTCAGCCATAGTATTTATTGGTACGGCTACTGTTTTTCCTTCTAATTCTGAGGCATTTGAAGAGTCTATTCCTAGGCCGTTTTTTATGAAACAATCATTGGCTTCATAAACCATAGCAACGGCAACCATTTTTAAAGGATGACCTTGCTGAATGGCTGTCACAAAAGGTGCCAGTCCCTGCGAATAGGCAATATCGATATCTCCTGCTAGCATAGCTTCTGTCATTTGAACTCCAGTTGAGAAGTCTGTCCAATTAACATCTACGCCCATAGCGTCGTCGTAAACTTTTTCGACTTTTGATATTTGATTAGGAGTTCCCCATTCTAGGAAAAAAGCAACATTTACAGAATCTGCCGCACTAACAATAGTTCCGATTCCTAAGGTGCAAGCACTTACAGAAGCTGCCACCATATTTCTTAAATATTTTTTCATTTAATACACTCCCTCTGAAAAAAATCTAGTTTTGGTATTGTCCAAGCCCATACATTTATCACGTCATTGGAAAGTAAACTAGCGTTTTGTTTAAAAAAATTAGCTTTACCTTGAACAAATCCATAAATAGTCTGGACTTATAGAAGTTAATGCAATTATTTTGCAGCTTTAATAGCATTGTAATAAGGAAAATTGAATGACAAAAATGACCACTGAGGAAGCCTTTATCAAAGTACTTCAGAAACATGGAATACAACATGCTTTTGGAATAATTGGGTCAGCAATGATGCCTATTTCCGACCTGTTTCCAAAGGCGGGGATTACGTTCTGGGATGCTGCACACGAATGTAATGCTGGCATGATGGCTGATGGATACACTAGATCAACGGGTGAGATGTCAATGATGGTAGCGCAAAATGGTCCTGGAATTACAAATTTTGTGACACCTGTTAAAACAGCGTATTGGAATCACACGCCTCTACTTTTGGTTACCCCGCAAGCCGCAAATAAGACTATAGGTCAGGGAGGTTTTCAAGAAGTAGAACAAATGGCTTTATTCAAGGATATGGTTTGTTATCAAGAAGAAGTTAAGGATCCTTCAAGAGTAGCTGAAACTCTTAATAGAGTAATTCTTGAAGCAAAAAGAGCATCTGCGCCTGCTCAGATAAATATACCGCGGGATTATTGGACTCAAGTTGTTGACATAACGATACCTGAAATTATTAATTTTGAACCGCCGTCTGGTGGAGAAAAAGCCGTAGCAGAGGCTGCAGAATTATTAAGTAATGCTAAATTTCCAGTAATTCTAAGTGGGGGTGGGGTCGTTTTAAGTAATGCAATTGAGGAAACTAGGGAATTGGCTGAGATATTGGATGCGCCAGTTTGTTGCGGTTATCAGCATAATGATGCTTTTCCTGGAAGTCATCCACTTCATTGTGGCCCACTCGGATATAATGGTTCAAAAGCGGCCATGAAACTAATCAACAAAGCTGACGTTGTACTTGCCTTAGGCACACGGTTAAATCCGTTTTCGACTTTACCGGGGTATGGTATTGATTACTGGCCTGAGGAAGCCAAAATCATCCAAGTTGATCTCAACGGAAGTAGGATAGGTTTAACAAAAAAGGTTACCGTTGGAATAATAGGTGATGCAAGAAAAGTAGCTAAAGCATTAGGAAAAAAACTTGGGAGCAATGCAGGAAATGTGGGTAGAGCCGAAAGAAAAGCTGCCATCTCAACGACTAAATCTTCATGGCTTCAAGAACTCACATCACTTGACCATGAAGAGGACGATCCTGGAACAAATTGGAATGAAAGGGCTCGCAATCGCGAACCAAAAAAAATGTCACCAAGAATGGCGTGGAGGGCCATACAATCATCATTACCTAAGGAAGCAATAATATCTTCAGATATTGGAAATAACTGTGCGATAGGGAATGCTTACCCGACATTTGAGGAAGGGCGTAAATATTTGGCACCTGGTCTTTTTGGCCCCTGTGGGTATGGATTCCCCTCTATAATTGGAGCAAAAATAGGTAAGCCAAATTCACCGGTAGTAGGTTTTGCTGGAGATGGAGCTTTTGGTATTTCAATGAATGAAATGACTGCCATCGGTCGAGAGGGGTGGCCACCAATTACTATGGTCATTTTTAGAAACTATCAGTGGGGAGCTGAGAAAAGAAATACCACTTTGTGGTTTGATGATAACTTTGTTGGAACAGAGTTGGGAGATAATGTCTCCTATGCAAAAATAGCGCAGGCATGTGGCTTAAATGGGGTACAGATTCTCTCCATGAATGAATTAAAAGATAAACTTGCTGAAGCAATAGAAAATCAAATGGTAAGCAAAGAAACGACTTTCCTGGAAGTTTTACTAAATCAAGAGCTTGGGGAACCTTTTCGCCGAGATGCAATGAAAAAACCTGTGGAGGTATTGGGTGTGAGAAATTCAGACATGACAAAACATCGGCACGTCTAAGCTCTAAAACAGAATATTCTGAAAGGCAAAAGATGGCAATAAAATCATTTCTTCAGCCCTTAGATAAAATCATATGTCCTCCAAGTCTGATAACTGAGGCTAGAAAGGTTAAGAAATTACCTAGAGTTGCTATTGCTGGCGCTGGAAGTGAAATTGTCATGGCTTCTGCAAAGAGGGCATTTGAAGAAAAAATCATGGTACCGGTATTTGTGGGTCAAAAAAATGAAATTTTTGATTATGCAAAAAGGTTGGATTGGAACATAAATGACTTCAATTTGGTACATTCAGAAAGTGAGAAAGAGAGTGCTAATATAGCAGCAACTTTGTGTGGAGCTGGAGAAACTGAAATTCTTATGAAAGGTAATGTTCATTCGGACGTATTTATTAAGGCAGTAATAACCTCTAAAAACAAAATTAGAACCCCAAATCGGCTTATTCACATTTTTTACATTACCCCTCCCGATGGCGGTGACGGACTCATGATATCTGATGCTGCTGTAAACATAGTGTTGAGTGAAAAATCAAAGAAAAAAGCTACAACTATTGTTGTTGACTTACTAAGGAAGTTGGGAATTGCTAGACCTAAAGTTGCTTTTTTATCTGCGAGTGAAAGTATAATGGAGAGCATGCCTTCTACCCTAGAAGCTAGGGTTCTTTGCGATTGGAGCAGAGAAAATATAAGTGGAGCAGATTTTTCGGGCCCACTAGCATTGGATATAATCCTTTCCAGTCATGCAGCCAGGATAAAGGGATTAAATAATGATAAAGTGACTGGAAAGGCAAATGGAGTGATAGTCCCAGATATAGTGTCTGGAAATACGTTGTTTAAATCACTCGTGTATTTGGGGGCAGGTTGTGCAGCTGGACTTGTTACTGGTGCAAAAGTTCCCCTTATCTTAACTAGCCGAGCTGATCCACCTGCTGCGAGGCTGGCCTCAATTGCCCTTGCTTCGATTAGCCAAAGTTAGAGAAGTTGGCTTTTGACTTTATAATAGTGGGGGCTGGCTCTGCTGGTTGTGTATTAGCTAACCGTCTTTCAGAAAATAATCGATACACTGTAGCTTTGATAGAAGCTGGTGGGAACAATAGCAGCCCGTGGATACATATACCTATCGGGTATTTCCGTACGATGAATAACCCACGCACAGACTGGTGTTACAAAACTGAACCAGAAAAAGAACTCAATGACAGAGTTCTATCATGGCCTCGTGGGAAAGTAATTGGAGGATCTAGTTCAATAAATGGATTATTGTATGTGAGAGGCCAGCAGAAGGACTTTGATGATTGGGCATTTAGGGAAGGCAATATGGGCTGGTCATGGAAAGATGTTCTTCCCTACTTTGTAAAGCTTGAAAAATGGAAAGGGTGTGATCCAAGAAATGTCAGAGGGCATAATGGACCATTAAACATAGAAGAAACTTATTTCAGGAGAGAAGTAGTCAATCAATGGTTGGAATCATCTGAAAATCTTGGCTATGTTCGGAACCCAGACTATAATGACAAGCAAGAAGGTATTGGACATTTCCAATTAACTATTAGGAATGGCTTTAGGTGTAGTTCTGCAGACGCATATCTAAAACCTGTAAAGAATAGACGAAACTTGACTGTCCTGAAGAATACTGTTGCATCAAAGATACTGATATCTGGGAAAAAGGCCTTAGGAGTAGAGATAATTCGCAATGGTAGATTATCAAAGATTTTTGCCAATCGAGAAGTAATAATGTCTGCTGGGGCAATTGGATCACCTCAAATTCTAATGTTATCTGGAATAGGTGACGCTTCAGAATTGAAACGGAATAACATAAAAGTTTTTAAGAATTTACCTGGTGTTGGTAAGAATCTTCAGGATCACCTTCAAGCTAGGCCAGTCTTCAGGACTAATTTGTCAACAATCAATACTGAATCCAGAAGTATGCTGAGAAGAATGACGATGTTATTTCAGTATATTGTTAACCGAACAGGACCTATGAGCATGGCTGCAAGCCTTGGAGTGGGTTTCTTAAAAACCTTGCCAAGTCTAAGTAGGCCAGATATTCAATTTCATATTCAACCATTTAGTAGTGATGACCCCACCAAGGGAACACACGGGTTTTCTGCTTTTACTACGTCAGTAACGCAATTACGTCCGCAAAGCACTGGTTTCATTAAGTTAAAATCAGCAAGTATTTTTGACCATCCTAAGATTTTTCCCTGTTATCTCAGTAATGATATTGATATTGAAACAATAATTAGAGGGGTAGAGATAGCAATTAAGATAGCTTCGACGGAGCCATTACGAACTTCAATCGAGGATGTTTATTGTCCAGGAACTGCTAATCAAAAAAATGGAGGAAATGGTATCTTAGAATGGATTAGAAACAGTGCAGTAACAATTTATCATCCAGTAGGAACCTGTAAAATGGGTTCTGACAAATTAGCTGTCGTTAGCAATAGGCTTAAAGTTCATGGGGTAGATGCTTTAAGGGTTGTTGATGCGTCAATAATGCCTAGAATTACTTCAGGTAATACAAATGCTCCAACTATTATGATTGGAGAGAAAGCTTCAGATTTAATACTTGAAGACACAGAAGTGGTTTGACGAGGAAAATCTAGGAGGAAAAGCTTTAGCTATCTATAATAACATGACTTTCCTCAAATATGGATAGGAATTAACCTAGGATTCTAAGTTATGTGAAAATCTTTCTTTATAAATTGGGAACATTATTTGATTTGAGTTTAAGAATTAGCACCATTGATACTGACCAAAAGGTAAAGCAAAAATAAGGACATTTAAATGGCAATAGAGATCTTGAAGAGTAGTAAAACTGAAATTGAAAAAGCGAAAGAGGAATCCAGAGTGCGTTCTGTTGTAGAAGAATCTCTTTCTCTTATAGAAGAAAAGGGGGATCAGGCTGTACGTTCTCTTACGAAAAAATTTGATGGCTGTTGCCCTAAGAGTTTTCAACTTACGCCTAGTGAGATACAAGCGGCAGTGCAAAAAGTTTCTGACCGAGACATGAAGGACATCAAATTTGCGCAAAAACAAATTCGAAATTTTGCTGAATTACAGCTTAAAAGCATGGAAGAAATAGAGATTGAAACTCTTCCAGGAGTCATACTTGGTCATAAAAATTTACCCGTTCAATCTGTAGGTTGTTATATTCCAGCAGGGAAATTTCCTTTGGTAGCAGCTGCAAACATGTCAGTTCTTACCGCTTCGGTGGCGGGTGTTCCTCGCATCATAGCTTGTACTCCGCCTTCTGTAAAAGGTCCTCACCCAGCAATAATCGCGGCTATGCATCTTGCTGGTGCTAATGAAATTTATATGCTTGGAGGTATTCAAGCTGTAGGAGCGATGGCTATAGGAACTGAATCCATCAAACCTGTTGATATGTTGGTTGGTCCCGGGAATGCTTTTGTAGCAGAGGCCAAGAGGCAACTTTTTGGACGCGTGGGAATTGATCTTTTTGCTGGACCTACAGAAACAATGCTAGTTGTCGATCAGACCGTAGATGCTGAATTATGTGCAACGGATTTGTTGGGTCAGGCGGAGCACGGATATGATTCACCCGCTTGTATGATTACTAACTCCAGAAGATTGGCGACTGAAACGCTTGCTGAAATTGAGCGAATTTTAAAGATACTACCTACAGCAGAAACAGCTGGTGCAAGCTGGCGAGATTATGGTGATGTAATTTTATGTGATAGCCATGAAGAAATGCTAGATGTTGCCAATAGCATGGCCTATGAACATGTCCAGGTTATGACTGATCGAGACGACTGGTATCTAGAGAATATGAAGTCCTATGGTGCTCTATTCTTGGGGGCAAGAACAAATGTAGCAAATGGGGACAAGGTCATAGGGACTAATCATACACTCCCGACCAAAAAAGCAGGGAGATATACTGGCGGGCTTTGGGTGGGAAAATTCCTCAAAACTCACAGCTACCAAAAAATTGAAACCGATGAAGCTGCCACCTTAATGGGCGAATATGGGTCGCGCCTTAGTATTTTGGAAGGCTTTGTTGGACATGCAGAACAGTGTAACTTAAGAGTACGCCGCTTTGGTGGAAAGAATATACCTTACGGTACAGGTGCAAAATGAATGCTCACTAAAGAATATTCATTTTGCAGCAGTCAATTCCTCTAGTTTCATCGAGAGCTTGAATTCAAATTATATTGACTAATTTCACTTCCGATAATTTTGGCAATTATTGCACAGTCCTCTTTTGAGAATGTCAGAGGGATTCGCATATCAATAGTTTTTTCTAGAACTGACAAAGTTTTTGTTAAGACGGGGACATTTTTTATATAAGTCCAGCTATCGTATCTGCTAGTAAAAGCTTTAGGTTCTTTGTCTCCAAACCATTTCAAATCAACACCTCTGCTAAGACATGATTTAACAAATTTTGGAATTGATTCACTATCAAGATTAGTGACCTTAAATTGTATTGAGGAGCCAACATATGATTCTTTTTTACTTCTATTGGGAATAGTAATGCCATCAATTTCGCACAATTTTTCAGAAAGCGTGTCGTACAAGATATTCCATCTTTTAATGTTTTTCTCCAATTTAGGAAGTTGCGAGCGGAGGATACTTGCTCGCATCTGATCCATCCGGCCAGAATAATTAGGTGCTTCAAGACGGATATTTCTGAATACTTTATCAGAAGGGATAGCTCCATGTCTCTCATAGAGCATATAAGATCCTGATGATACAACAGCTTTTGCCGCTAATTCAGCATCATTTGTGGTCAAAAAACCCCCTTCTCCAGAGTTAATATGCTTATAAGTTTGAGTAGAAAATGCAGAAACTTTACCAAAATTTCCTGATCTAATCCCGTTCCATTTAGATCCCATAGTGTGAGCGCAGTCCTCGATCATAGTCAGCTTATTTTTTTGACAAATCTCAGTTATCTTATCCATATTAGCGATATGTCCACGCATGTGTGAGAGAAGAAGAAATTTTGCTTTGCTTGAGGTAGCTTTTTTCTCCAAGTCAAATAAATCAATATGATAATTACCATCTATTTCTACAAAAATGGGGTGCGCTCCTACATTGTGAATTGCTCCTGGAACTGGCGCAAGAGTGTAGGCATTCGCTAAAACCTTATCGCCTAATCTGACGCCACAAGTTCTTAGAGCCAATTGAATGGCATAACCTCCTGATGCGCACGCTACACAGTACTTTACTCCTTGCCAAAGTGAGAATTCCTTTTCAAGAAGACTAGCCTGGCTTTCCTCATTCGCTTCTAAATTGTAACGATGTAAACGCCCTGATCTCATCAGCTTGATGGCCAATTGGATGCCTTCTTCTGGTATGCCTTCCTGTTGAGTAAAGGATTTTTCAAATCGGATTTTTGTCATAGTTTGTGATCTCTCTAATTGATGCAATTATAGCATTGAAATAGTTCAATTAGCCAATAAAAATNAGTTGTCAGAGTGTACACTGTATAATAAATCAATATTATGANTNAGGGNATAGNTNTGANTTATAATCTGTTTACTTCGAATCATGCATTCATGAAGAATACTATAATCAACATGCTTTTTGCGTCAGCTATTAGCTTCCTAGGCAAGTTTTTTTTGTTTATCTAATCTTTTCCAAAATTATTTTGAAACCGGTTATAAGATTTTGATGAATTAGAATTAAGCGCCTAGCCACATATTTTGTGGAAAGGCTTAGTTGAAGCGAGGAAGATGTTTAGGCTTTAATTCAAGTGCTGCAAGTTTTTTCAATGTTAGATTGTTATCTCAATTTTATTCTAAAAAATCTAATTTATTATACTTTCCTGATCATTAAGGGTTTAATCATGTGTGGATATGTGCCTAGTTCATTTAAAGTGTTCCACCTATCAATCAATCCTGACCGCAAGAATTTAAAAGGACCTGACTGCATAAATTCATGGGGGGTCATGCCTTTGATTTCCATAATTTTTTTTTCAAAGTCAAACATTTGATCTAGTAGGGGTCTAACCTTTGCTAGATCCGCTAAGAACTTAGCTTCATTTCTTTTGGTATATGCAAATGCAACTCTGAAAGGATAAAATAATGTTTTGAGAACATACTGATCGTGTTCAGTGAAAATTGTGCCGACTTGACGGTTGATCGAAGAAAGACCAAAAGGATTCATTCCTTCTTTTCCAAAGTCTGGGCTGGAAGGGTCTCCCCACCACTTTTTGCCCTGAGCTGTCATTTCATATAAGGAAGCCTCTTCTTTGATTTCCATCCATTCGCAAAGAGTAGCTAGTGTTTCCTTCGGATGGAGCTTCAAGTCCTCAAGACGTAAGCCAATGGATGCATGCTTACGAAATATGATATTATCAATCTCATGAAGTAGCGTTATAATTCTTTCAGTTATACTATTGTAATCTCCCTTTTGAAATTCTTTTTTTATCCAGGATTCACAGCTTTGTATAGGCTCTCTGACCATCATGATCCAGTTAGCATTCGGGGCTAATCTCATAAAATTGAGCTGAGAATAGATGTCAGGATTATGAATGTGATAAAATAGCACACTTTTGTTGGAACAATCATAAACCACCTTTTCATAAGCAATATGTATTAACTTGAAGAAGGAGAGAGCATCTACGCTTTCCTGACAGGCTATTAATCGATTGAGTTCGGTGCTAAAACGTTTTTTGTCTACTTTTAGAATCTCATTTTTTTCATCTCCAACATTACAAAGGCCCTCTTCTTTACCTAAGTCTTTCAATAAGGTTCCACTTATCGATAAAACAGGTTTGGCATTGCTGGCATCAAATAATATGGGATAAGTATCAATAAACCTATCTATCATTTCATTCCAACCACCCGCAGAAATTTTGGTCCAGGTTGAAGAATCGAAGTATTCACTGAAGTAAATACTTGGTAATACAGAGACTTTAGAGTGACCATCAATAAGGCTATGCAAGAGACCTGTTCCAGCTCTTCCCGTTTGCATAAGGGCAACTATCTTTTTTGGTGGAATTTCTATTTTGATGGTCTGTTTCTGCAAAATGTTGGGATTATGAATGACCAGAGTTTTATCTTTGGAAATTTGATCAAGGGTTCTATTAAAACTTTTTTCTATATTATGCGAACCACGATCTAATTTGTAGGTTAGAAGAGGCAAGTTATTTTTAACTTCGCGGCTAGATAACTTACTTAGGTCTTTGATCCAGCGGTGATAGGACTTAAGATCCTTCCACTTAATACATCGTAGAGGAAAAAAGATGTTGGAAAATGAGTTTGTAAAACTAGGATCAAGCTCTAATACTCTCTTATAACAGACTATAGATTGCTCAATTTTGCCTTGGTCGTAGAGTATGACCCCTAAGTTGATGTGTGCTGAAATATTATTAGGTTGCAGGTCGATAACTTTTTCATAGGCCTTTAGAGATTCTCCGAGTTTCCTTTCAGATTGTAGAGCGACTCCTATATTATAATAAGCTCCGATATAATTAGGTTTCAATTCAGTAGCTTTATTATATGCACTTATGGCTTCAGTTGATTTACCCAAATCTTGAAGGGCATTCCCCAGGTTGTAAAATCCTTCAGCATAATTTGGGCTTAAGCTTATGGCTTTGCGGAAAGATTTGATTGCTTCATATAGCTTGCCTTGATCTTGGTATGTGCAACCTAGATTATTAAAGGCCCCAGTGTAGACGCTATTTAATTGGATAGCGTTTTTGAAAGACTCAATTGCCTCGGATAGATTACCGCGGGCTTTTAGAACTATCCCTAAGTTATTGTGACTATTATGATCTGAAGGGTCTAAATCAATAAGTTTCTTAAAACTTATTTCAGATTCTTGCAATCTCCCTAGGTCTCTGAATGTTACTCCAAGAATTTTTAATAACATAATAGAGTTTGGGAATTTACTTGATAGTTTTTGAGCTTGCTTAACCACTGACATCAACTGGCCTTTTTTATAAATGTCTAATAGCTCGCTAATTTCTTTTTCTATTGAATTGGAATCTTCTTCTTTTATATGTTCCAATGCCAGTAAGCCTTGTTTGGCTCTAAGGTTTTTAGGAAAAGATTCTAGAACTGATTGATATAATTTCCGTGCCTGATCTAACTCTCCTTTAGAAACATATGATTTCGCTTTTAACAAAGTATTATTAGTTGAAAATTTTTTCATGTGACCATATCCAACAAAATTACATTAAAAAAAGCAAATTTTGTACCATTGTTGTTTTGATATGGATGAAAGATCTTATTATTTGCATTTTGCAATGTTAATGGGATTGGTAATCCATGTAATAGCATTACTATGCCTGAGCCATATACTAAGACTACAGCAATCAGATCAATGATTTTTGGTATAACTATCTAAAGGATCATGTTACGGTAAATTGTCCCATCATGCCACAATCTTCGTGTTCAAGAATATGACAATGATACATG
>PACC02000007.1 GCA_002699695.2 Paracoccaceae bacterium
TGATATGCGTAATACGCTCCTCCAAAAAGATTTAGTAAGTAGATTAAAAAGAAAAACCAATTATTAAATGATTCAATCATAATTTTTCCTTATATTAATAAATTCAATTAGTTGAGTAATTGTATTCATCCAATAAATCACCCGATCCGCCCATTTCTTTTGGAAAATCCTTGAATTTTGGAAGTCCATCTTTCATTGGAAGGACCGAACTCTCATAATTAAGATGCACAGTAGGCTTATATTCAAAATCTTCCAGAATTGCTGCATAAACATCAATTGCTTGATACGTGGTTGAATGATCAGTAAAAACATGTCCTCCACAATTTGCACACCAGGTTCTGTCATGCCACTCCACATGTGCATAACTTGCTATATTGTCATGACCCGCAGTAATTTTTACCTTATCTGGAGCCCATAATGATGCCCCTGTGACAGGACTGGCAGACCACGCGCGACATAATTTGTAGTGGTAAACTGCCATAGCCATTGGGTCTCCTTCGACCTCAACCTTGACAACTCCACACATGCAACTTCCCTTGTAAACTGTCATCTCTAAATAACCTCCGCTAGTCTTAAAATATAGATTTTAACTATTATATCTTTTATGATCAAGTACTCTATCTTTCCTTAACTTGAAGAAAATAATGAAATTGCTAACTAAGAACATGGTATTAGGATATTTATTTTTAGCTATATTGATAATTCTGAGCGTTATAATAGCTTTCTGGCTACTTGTACCCAACTTTTTAGAAAAACCAAAATTCAAACTGGTAATTTCAGATGGTCCTATTCAAGTTAGAAATTATGACACAATGATTTCAGCTCAAATTTCTGCAAAAGGAAAGAGATATGATGGCCTTAGGGCGGGTTTTATTCCTTTAGCCAGATATATCGGGGCAAAAGACCGTGATGGGGCTAAGATCTCCATGACAGCACCTGTAATGCAACAAATGGATGTCAAGAGCAAATCCTGGGCAATTTCTTTCTTTATGCCCTCTAAATACACTTTGAATCAATTACCTAAAGCTGAAAATAATAATATTGTCGTAAGCAAAATAGCACCCAAACAAATGGCTGTTATCTCCTTTAATGGAGTCGCAAATAAAGATCTTTTAGGCCAAAAGCTTTTTGAACTCAAAGAATGGATTGAAAGCTCTGCATTTGTTATTTCAGGAAATCCAGAGCCTGTCTATGCTTATTATAATGATCCATCAACTCCTGGCATTTTTAGAAAAAATGAGATTATGCTACTAGTCAGACAAAAGAATTAAGAAATTGATAAAGTCAATTTTCTTTGAATCTGTTGTCCACAATTTGATTTACTTGAGTTTTTATGTAACTCATTTAATAATACAGGTGGGGCTAGGATAAAAGGCAACTTAAATCTAATAAATTTTGAGCAGTCAAGATAGACATATAGGATTACTCGTACCTAAAAGTATCCTGAAACGTTTAACAATTTAGGAGAAAAGTAATGAAAATCACAATATCCATAATAACTTCAATATTTCTACTCTTCGGCCATTATGCTATGGCAGGCAGTAGCAGTACCAAAGTAGCACTCGTTCCAGGTGGACCACACCCATATTTTGCTGCATGGGAACAAGCAGGTAAAGATGCAGTAAAGGATTTTGGCCTTGGTAAAGCAGACTACAAAGTTCCAGCTGAATGGGACTTAAGCCAACAGAATGAACTTATAGAAAGCCTCGTAGGTAAGGGATATAATGCCGTATTGGTATTCCCAGGTGATGCTGTCGGCACAAACAAAATTCTAGGAGAACTTGACGATGCTGGAATCCCAACCGCAGCCTTAGCAGGATGCGTAGAACAGCCTACTAAAGCTAAATTCTGCTTTGGAACAGACACAGGCCATTCCGCCTATCTAGGAACCAAACAATTAATTAAAGCTTTAAATGGCAAAGGAAAGATTGCTCATTTTACCGGCTTCTTAGTAGATCCCAACACAACATTACGCATAAAGGCTGTAGAAAAAGCTGTTGCCGAAGCTGGTGGAGGTGTGGAAATAATCCAAGTGATTGCAGATATCGATGCTTACGAACCTGCTGATGAAAAAATTAATGCCTTTATGGCTGCACAGGGTGGTGAAGTAGATGGAATAGTCACAACTGCTTGGGTGCCGGCAGTGGTGGCAGCTCAAGCCCTAACCAATATGGGAGACAAACGAATAAAAATGGTGGGAATTGACCACGATGAAGTAGTTCTAAAAGCTATTAAGGATGGTTATGTTCATGGAACCATGCTTCAAAATCCTTACGGCCAAGGTTATATTGGGTCTTATGTTATGGATAAAGTAAGAGGTGGTTGTTCCTTCAAAGCAAATGCTCCTTGGAAATCAACTGCTCAAACAAACCAATTCATAGACTCAGGCACAGTATTTGTGGACATAAATGATGTCGATACTTATGTACAAGCCATGCGCGGCATCTCTCTTGAGATCTTGGAAACTTTTGAAAGCACCTACCTGAACTGCTAAAACAATTTTCCAGTGAAGCTGCTGGGGGGATACTCCCCCCAGCTTTTATTTTACATATTGAATGATTTAATGTTTAAAAGATTACCCAATTTTGCAGTCACTAATCAATTTGGACTATTCTTGTTAGTCATATTTTTTGTCTTATTTTTTTCTTTTTTCACTGATGGATTTAGCTCTCGATTTAACCTGTTTGCTCTATCTCGAGTAGTGGCAATTGATATAATGATTGGGCTTGCTATGATGGTAGTTATTTTAACTGGTGGCCTGAATTTGTCCCTTGGGGCACTGGGAGTTTCGGCGGCGATGTTTGGTGGATGGCTAATGGAAACTGTTGGAATACCCATCATTCCAGCCATGCTCTTAACCTTAGCGATGGGCGGTTTTTTAGGCTGGATAAATGGATATGTGACTGTAAAAACAGGAGTGCACAGCTTTATTGTAACCCTCGCCACAATGAGCATTTATTTTGGAATGATGACCCTTTTTACTGAAGCAGAAGCCTTTCGAAAACTGCCTGAGACCTTCACTGATTTCGGCAGTCTTAAGATATTTAATAAATATGTTTCACCACTTTTACTTGTAAGCATATTCTTCGTTTTTTTACTCTTCTATTTTTTTAAATTCACTGATTTAGGGCGGAAATTGATAGCTGCTGGCGCAAATCCTGATGCTGCCGAACTCTCAGGTATTTCTGTAGGTCAGATGTTTATTTACTGTCATATACTATCAGGCCTTTTAGCTGCAGTCGCAGCCCTAATGTTAACATCCCGGATTGGTGCGGCTATACCATCCATGGCAGGGAATTTGGGGTTTGATTGGCTTTTGCCTGCCTTTTTAGCACCAGTTCTAGGCGGAACATTATTGTCGGGAGGCAAAGTAACAGTATTTGGAACTATGCTTGGTGCTATCCTAGTAACCCTCATAACTAATGGGCTTTACCTGATCGAGATTGGTGAATTTTGGATACGTTTCTTTTTAGGAATAATACTCCTGCTGGCAGTCTTACTAGATAAAGCTAGAGAATTTTTTGCTCAAAAAAGTAATGTGTTATCATGAATTTTTTTCCCCAAGAATATTTTAAAAAAGACTGGTTTGGATTACTGATAGTAGTTTTAATGAGCGGCGTGATCATTTCCTTCTTTAAGCCTGCCTTCCTTTCCAGTTTTAATTTATATGTATTGATGTTGAGCGTGAGTTTATGGCTAGTGGTGGCTATGTCACAAATGATAATTATTGCAATTGGCCAGATGAACCTTTCTGTTGGAGCTATAGGTGGCCTAGTAGCAATATCTTTTACAGGGCTTATGGAAGTACATGGTTTTTCTATACCTTACGCTATTTTGACAGGCCTACTTATAGGTTTGTTTTGTGGTTTTATTAACGGCTTTTTAACTGTTAAAACAGGTATATCTGCATTTATTATTACTTTAGCTACACTCTATATATTTAAGGGGATGAATCTTGGAATTACAGAAGCACAGCCTTTTTACCAAATACCTGAAAGTATAAAAAACTTTGGAAATGCCAAAATAATTGGACCAGTTCCCTATCTAATAATTATCCCAATCATTATTACCGTAATGATGTGGTTATTAATGAACAAAACCCAATCAGGTCGTAATATGTTGGCCTATGGTAATAGCGTTCAATCTTCTGAATTGATGGGTATTTCTCCTACAAAGGTTGTCATAACAGCTCATGTTATTTCAGGATTCCTAGCCGCTATTGGAGGTATGTTAGTAGTGTGCCGCCTACAACTTGGAACTCCTAACATCGGTGACTCGTGGTTACTTCCTTCTTTTGCTGCTCCAGTTATAGGTGGAGCAGTTTTAGCTGGAGGAAAAGTAGATGTGATTGCAACTACATTGGGAGTAATAATAGTCGCTATCATCTCACAAGCGCTAGTCATTTTCAAAATCGACCCGTTTTTTGTCCAAATATTATTGGGGTTCATGATTTTAATAGCTGTTTTTATAAATAGATACCGTGAATATAAAGAAGAAAGAAGAAAGAAGATCTTTATATATGAGGCCTCCCATGAATAATTTGTGCTTGGAAATTAAGGAGGCTAGTAAAAAATTCCCAGGAGTCCTTGCTTTACACAATGCAGATTTCAAATTAAAAAAAGGATCAATTCATGCTTTGCTTGGTGAAAATGGTGCAGGTAAATCTACTCTGATCAAGATTATCACTGGTTTATATAAGCAAGATTCTGGTAAACTACTCATAAACAATGTAGAAACTTCTCTAAATTCACCAACTGAAGCTCAAAATAGAGGAATATCGGTTGTACACCAAGAAAGAAACCTGATCAGGCGTTTTTCTGTAGGTGAAAATTTGCTCCTAAATGATCTACCCAAGAACAAATTTGGCTTGATAAACTATAAATTGGTCTTTGAAAGGTCCAAGGAATGGCTTGAACTTATGGATCTGAACATAGATCCGCGGACTGTAGTTTCAGATTTGACAGTTGCGAAAATGCAGCTTTGCGAAATAGCCAAGGCTTTATCAATCAAATCCAAGATTCTTTTGCTTGATGAACCCACTTCGTCATTATCTCCACAGGAAACCGAACATCTTTTTACTGTATTACAAAAAATTGTGCGAGAAGAAGATGTCAGCATTGTTTTTGTCAGTCACAAATTGGAAGAAGTATTTGAGCTTTGTGATCAAGTCACAGTCTTACGAGATGGGAAAAATGCCTGTACTTCCGAATCCATTAATAAACTCACTCGCCAGAATCTGGTTAAACTTATGATTGGAAGAGAAGAACAGATCATTAAATCAGAAAAAAAAGTAGTTAGTGATCAAAAAACCGTCTTGAGACTTGAAAAAATTAATACCGAACTAGGCCATCACGACATTAATTTAACTTTAGGTAAAGGTGAAATCATCGGGTTATATGGTCTCGTTGGCTCAGGTCGAACAGAGCTAGCCAAATGCCTACTAGGCCTAGAAAAAATCGTTTCAGGCCAAATTAAGATAAATGGGAATGAAGTGAGACTTGATTCTCCCAAGACAGCATTGGATCGATTTAAAATCGGATATATTAGTGAGGATAGAAAAAAAGAAGGACTCATCTTAATGCACAATGTCCTTGAGAATGCAGGAATTACAATTTGGTCTAAAATTAAATCATTTTTGAGTTTTTTAAGTGATAAAGCAATACATGCAAAAGTAGATCCTTTTATACGTGAATTAGAGGTGAAAACCCCTTCTTACTCTCAGCTGATCTCGAACCTTTCAGGCGGAAACCAACAAAAAATCAGTGTTGCAAAATGGTTAGCAGCTGGTACAGACATTCTCATCATTGATGAACCTACGGTCGGAATTGACATTAAGACTAAGTCATATATCCACGAATTAATTATAGGTCTTGCAAAAAAGGGAACTTCTATAGTTTTGATTTCAAGTGATATGCCTGAAATGATTAGCTTGGCAGATAGGGTCATAGTGATGAAAAATTTCAAGATTGAAGGTAACGAACCCAATAGCCACAATTATGCCGATATGAGCAGCAAGATTATGGCATATATACACGACTAAAAGGGATAAACTTCTTAATGAAAATAAAGAATATAACAGTCCATGACATTAGGTTTCCAACCTCACTACAAAACTTGGGAACTGATGCTGTCCATGTAGATTGCGATTACTCAGCAACCTATGTAAAAATTTATACTGAAGATCCAAAATTAAATGGAACTGGTATAAGCTTCACAATAGGAAAAGGAAATGAGCTGTGTGTGAGTGCCTTAGCGCATTTTACTCCTTTATTTTTAGGTAGAACTGTTTCTGAAGTGGAAGCAGAAATGGCTAGTCTTTGGAAACAATGTACAAATCATAGTCAACTCCGATGGGTAGGTCCTGAAAAAGGGGTAATTCACCTGGCAGTAGCTTCTCTATTTAATGGGCTCTGGGACCTTGTTTCCAAATTCCATAATAAGCCCTTATGGCAATATATATTAGATTTAGGAGATGAAGAATTTTTGCAAAAGTTAACCTTCTCTTATCTTGATGACGTCATAAGCGAAGAAGAAGCCCTAAGAATTATCAGGGGGAAAAGAGTACAACTAAATGCTTCACGCCAAGATATTTTGGAAAATGGCTTCCCCTGCTATACAACTGCTGCAGGCTGGTTAGGCTATTCAGATGAGAAAATGACCAACTTAACAAATGAATATCTGAAGCAAGGCTGGACACATTTTAAGGTAAAAGTAGGTCAAGACATTGATAGGGACATCAAAAGATGTGCTTTAATAAGAGAATTGATTGGTTGTGAAAACAAATTAATGGTAGATGCCAATCAAATTTGGAGTGTTAACGAGTCTATTGAAAACATTAATCTTTTAAAAGAGTTTGACTTATATTTCGTAGAAGAACCTACACACCCAGATGATATACTCGGATTTAAGAAAATAAAAAATTCAATAAATGACGTGAAATTAGCCACTGGGGAAATGTGCCAAAATAGAATTTTATTCAAACAATTTATTGAGCACAAGGCTCTAGATTTCCTTCAAATCGATAGCTGCCGACTCGCTAGTATTAGTGAAATCATCCCTATTCTCCTTATTGCAAGTAAGTTTGATATTCCAGTTATAGCACATGCAGGAGGAGTTGGCTTATGTGAGTATGTCCAGCATCTAAATATAATTAATAAATGCCTAATCACCAACAATTCAACTTTCATGAGTGAATACGCTGATAGTTGCGCTGAACATCTAGTCAATCCGGCGAAAATAGCCAATGGTTCTTATATCACCCCAAAACACCCCGGTTATTCAGCTATAATAAAAGATTCTTCGATAAAGGAATTCGAATACCCTAATGGAAATTACTGGAAAACCTACGTTCACTGATGATGGAACACTTCTTCCATTAACGACCACCATTCTCCATCTTTTCTACCTACCAAGGGTTTTTGACATGGTTTGCAAACAGCCCACCATTCTTTTACCTTTTCATTTTCAGACATAGTTTGCATATCTTTCTCATAGTCATCACCGTGATATTCCATATATCCAAAAAGATAATTATGGTGCAAAAAGATAGAGTAATTCTTACAATGCAATTCTGTCAGGTTTTCTAAGACCGCAGGCCAAACCCTAGAATGTAGCTTCTTGTATTCATCAATTTTGTCTTCTCGAATACCAATCATCATGCCAATTCGTTTCATTTTATTCAATCCTATAAAAGTTTCTAGCAGTTCTTGAAAATATATTTAACTGCTCGTCATCAGATAATCCTGAACATAACTCCTGTGCCAAATTAAACCAGTTACTATAACTCTCAACCATAGTTAAAACTGGCCAGTCGCTACCCCACATGATCCTTTGAGATTCAAAAAGTTCGAAAATGCATTCTACATAAGGTATAATTTGCCCTTTTGTGTAATCTTCACCAATTTCTGTCACGATTCCAGAAAATTTACACCATATATTATCAAGGCTTGCTAATGCACTCATATCCTTTAACCATTCGTCAATTTCACCTTTAGGGATAACTGGTTTAGCTATGTGATCTATCACTATTGGCAAGTCAGGGTATTTCTTTGCAAACACAAGAAGATTTTTTAAGTGGTGAGGCCTGACCAGTGCATCAAATGACAGGCCTTTTTTGACAAGATAATCCAAGGATTCTGTCAGTGTGTCCTTTAACATCCAATTGACGTCTTTAATATCATGAATCATTGGTCTGAAACCCTTCAGAAGGGAATTTTGTGAGAGTCTATCAATGCAAGATTTAACATTAGAGTCTTCAAAATCCACCCAACCAACAACACCCTTTACATAGGGCGTCTGGAGGGCAATATCCAAAATGAAGTCTGTTTCAGCAACTGTATCAGCTGCTTGGACTATTACAGTTTCTGTAATTTTTTTTTCTTCAATTAAGGGACCCAGATCTTCAGAGGTGAAGTCTTTGTAAATAGGCTTGAAATCTGGTGTCATCCACGCATAGTCACCTCGTGACAGTGTCCAGAAGTGTTGATGGCTATCTAAATACATCAGAAACAGATTAATCAATATATTAAATGTTTTCAATAATATTCTTGCTTAAAAATTTTGCCTGCCATTTGCTTATTATAGGCCAATTAAGAACCTGTAAAAAATTACTTGGTAAATTTAGCCTTTAGGATTACCTTTCTTGAGTTTATTCAATTTTTAATTACACTATTTTTTTACTTCTGCCCAAAATACAGCCTTTAGTAGTGATCTGGTGACCGTAAATGGACAAGTATTTTAGAGATAAAAGAAAAATTGACCCTGGGAAAAACTTCTCCCAAATCAATGAACCAAAAGACCTACATGACGGCATAGAGATTGGTCCCACAAATTTGGCTTTTAAGGAATGGGCTGAAAAAGGTTTAGAATTACCTAATTTACAAATAATGAGGGAATATAGGTGGAAAAGACTGCATCAATATATTCTACAAAGAGAATACGGAGGGCTATTAGTTTTTGATCCTCTTAATATCCGATATGCCACCGATAGCACCAATATGCAAATCTGGAACATGCATAATCCGTTTCGTGCAGTTCTAATATGTGCAGATGGCTACATGGTAATTTGGGATTATAAAAATTCTCCATTCTTAAGTACATTTAATCCCTTAGTAAAGGAACAACGCTTTGGTGCGGATTTATTCTATTTTGCTCGCGGAGACAAAGCCAATATAGCAGCTGACCGATTTTCTAACGAAGTACGCATACTTCTTGAGGAACATTCTGGCGGAAGTAATAGGCTGGCAGTTGATAAGATTTTAGTCAATGGCCTTAGATCACTAGAAGCCCAGGGATTCCAAATATTCGAAGGTGAAGAGCTTACTGAGAAAGCTAGATCCATTAAAGGGAAAGATGAAATTAAGGCAATGCGATGCGCTTCAGTAGCCTGTGAGAATAGTGTCTATTTAATGGAAGATTTTGCCAGAAGAAATGTGCCTCATGGTAATACTAGTGAAGATGACATTTGGGCGGTGTTACACGCAGAAAATGTAAAACGTGGAGGTGAATGGATAGAAACACGACTATTGGCTTCTGGACCAAGAACTAATCCATGGTTTCAGGAATGTGGCCCAAGAATTACTAGGAATAATGAAATAATAGCCTTTGATACAGATTTAGTTGGCAGCTACGGTATATGTATAGACATTAGTAGAACCTGGTGGATTGGAGATGAAAATCCAAGACCAGACATGATTTACGCAATGCAACATGCGCACGAGCACATTATGACAAATATGGAAATGCTCAAGCCAGGAGTTTCTATGGAAGACCTTACGCATAATTCTCATACTTTGGACAACCAATACCAAAAAGGTAAGTATGGGGTCTTAATGCATGGTGTTGGGCTCTGTGATGAATGGCCTGCCATCAATTATCCTGATGGATTCGTTAAAGGAGCCTATGATTACCCTCTAGAAGAAGGAATGGCTTTATGTGTAGAAGTCCTAGTAAGTCCAGAAGATGGAGATTTTTCCATAAAACTCGAAGATCAAGTTTTAATTACAGAAAATGGCTGCGAAAATTTAACTAAATACCCATTTGATCCAAGGCTAATGGGATCTACTTAAAAAATCTGGAGAAAAATAATGACGAAACAAACTGTGAAATTTGTAGAAATGAAAGATGGTGATAAGGAAGATTATATGCTCCTAAGGGACTTAGAAAAACCTTACCTTTCTATGACCCCAAACCGGATAGTTGATGAATTAAGAAGACAAGGGCATGTATCACTAGAAGGGTATCAAATAACCCGCCTAGAGCACGGTCTTCAATCAGGCACAAGAGCATATAGAGATGGAGCAGATCTAGACTGGGTTGTAGGTGCGTTACTACATGATATTGGGGATGGTCTAGCTCCACAAAATCATGATCGAATGTCAGCAGAAGTCATAAGGCCTTTTGTAAGAGAAGAAGTCTCATGGGTAGTTGAACACCATGGAATCTTTCAAATGATATATTATGCGCATCATTACGGCTGGGATAAGAATGCACGCGATAAATTTAAAGATAATATTTATTTTAAGTCGTGCTCTGACTTCTGCGAGCGTTGGGATCAGACTTGTTTTGACCCTAATTACGATTATGAATCTCTAGATTTTTTCGAACCTATGATAAAAGAAGTGTTTGATCGGAAAGCGTATGATCCCAAGATAATTAAATCAAAAGAAGTAATTGGCTTACCTTGAAATATTTTTTTATAAAGGTGCCAGAGGTTATATACGCTGCTGATCAAAACAATTATTTTTCTCACTTGAGTGGTGATCTATTTGACTTATGAGCATATTGATCCTTCAATTTTGTCATATATTTATGAAGTGAATGAAACTTTCCCTAACCCGGTATATGAAAGGAGCCCCCAGGAATCCAGAAACTTATTTTCCAAACATGCCAAAACATTACCACTAATTAGAAATAATAAACTCATAGTATCCGACCATGAGCTAATAATCCCAGAGGGAAAGATTGCTCTGAGAGTATATAGGCCTACTGCCGAAAGAAAAAAACCAGCTTCCTTACTATACATGCATGGTGGTGGATGGATAATGGGAGATCTAAATTCTCATGACCAAGTATGTGTTGACCTATGTTTACGCTGCACTCTAACAGTTATTGCTCTGGATTATGACCTTTCCCCAGAAAATAGATTTCCTGTGGCTCTCAACCAATGTTTTTCAACCTATCTGGAGCTGTTAAACAACAAAGTGTGGTTAGGATCAGCATCACAAAATATTTTGCTTGGGGGAGACTCAGCCGGAGGTAATTTGGCTGCTGCTTTGTCTATTAAATTACGTGCAGAATCTAAACCTATACCAAAAGCACAAGTGCTATTTTATCCTTGCCTATCTCTAAATTTCAATTCGCTATCATATATAAAATATGAAAACGCCCCTATATTAGACAAAAAATCCATGAAATGGTTTTGGGGTGTTTATCTAGATGAGAACTTCCAAATAAATGATCCACTAGCAGTTCCAATGCTTGAGAAAAATTTATCTAACTTACCCGAAACAATAATGTGCACGGCAGAGATAGATCCTCTTGATTCTGACGGGATTGAATATAAAAATAAATTATTTGAGCATGGTAATTCTGTTACGCATGTTCATGCTAAAGCCCTAGTACATGGATTTATTCGATTTCGTGAGAAAAGCAAAGTAGCAGATAAATATTTTTGGCTAGTTTGCGAGAAAATCAACGAGCTATTGAAAATAAACGATTAATTAATACTAATATCCGTTGAGGTTAGCTCTGAATCATAGTTGTATATGAAGACTCCAGAAAAATGACTTTTTTTGAAACCAAATGTCTTCTTCAGATCTGAAAAAAATTCCTTCGCTTGATCCTCAAAATTTTTGAGATCCTCACTGGTTTCAAATTTAAAGTGAATCGCAACACTACCTCATTGTCCTATAAAAATATTTAGGGATCGTATATTGAACTCATCTCGTTCACTTTTTTGCCCCACCTGACTTTCCTCATAGCCATTGTCAGCAATCTCACACTGGTTTTCATAATCAAACAAGCTAAAACTAGCCTTTTCAAAACCTGAGATATCTTTTGCCAAATCACAATAAATCTGGAAAAGCTCCGGCTCAGGACTATCTATCAGCCAAGTACTTATAACTGTATTAGCTCTTCTTTCTTCGTTTGCAGATCTTGGCGCTAGTGCAATCGGCATTTTGATCTCCTAGTCTGACAGAATAGGTTATTCATCCCATGACAACTTAGCCAATAGCGCCATTAATATCCATCTCTGTAACTCTAAGAAAGTGCTACCGCCTTAACTGATTGCTTCTGCTAATTTTCTAGCTCCAAAGCGGACTGGATCTGTAACTGGTAACTGAAGTTCATTCTCAAGATTTTCAATTTCACAATAAGCCATATTCTCATTGAGATCTCTAGTATCAAGTGCTAAGCCTTTAACTTTGGCTGCAGGAAATAAGTTCATACAGGAAACCATTGCTTCATTCAGTTGAATGACTTTTTTCAAAGGAGGGATTTTTACCTCTGTGACACTTTCTACTTTTTTTAAGCCAAAGCGATGACATAAGATCATAGCTGTAGGACAACTCCCTCTCATCAAGGGTAGAGTGGCAGTACTACCAGGATTTAAAAGAGACCCCTGCCCCTCAATGATAACCACATCCCTATCTTTATATTTCAGAACCATTTCTTCCACCGCACCACTGGCATGATCAACCTTGAATGCATCCAAAGGAATACCACTGCCAGAAATACAAATACCCGTTTGACCTGTGGCTAAAAACTTAGCATCAACCTTCAGTTCTAAGAAACTTTGTGTTAATTCAAGACCTGCAGTCATTTTCCCGACTGCCATATCAGTACCAATCATTAGAATTCGTTTATTATGAAGAGTACTAGCTCTAGCAGCACCAATGTTAGGCAGCACACCCGTGGGTGTCCTAATATCCCATATCCACTGATTAGCCTTTAAGTCCTTACTATAAATCTCATTTATAGAATCGTGCAGACCATTCACAATTGAGATNCCCNTAGAGATTGCATACTCGATCACATTTAGCCATGATTTTGGAAGTCGGCCGCCAGANGGTGCAGTACCNAGNACCATTACTTGAGCACCAAGTTTAATAGCNTCCTCAACTCCACTAAGAATTGGAATGTCCTTATCAATTTTACACACCTCTTTGACAGTTTTNCCAGCTTGTNTACTATCAATCACAGCAATAACAGGATTTGGACTATAACGAATAACCCCCTCTGCCATCTTGGCAAAAAGAGTCCCCATGCTACCCTCCGCATAAATAACCAATTTGAGATCTGGATCAAGCATCCTTCAAATTTCCTCCATGCCCTGGGAGATCTTGTGGGGTAACAATGCCATTCACTAACAAGGCTCCCGAAGTAGGATTTGGATCTATATTTAAATGAGAATCTAAATCAATATAATCAAATAAGGCTCCAATAGCGGCACCGGCAGAAATAGAAACTGAACTTTCTCCCATACATCCAATCATTGTTTTCAGATTATGAGCTCTAGAAACTCCAACCATTCTTATTGCTTCAGTTAATCCTCCACATTTCATTAGTTTAAGATTTATTCCGTCAACATACTTTGAGAGTTCAGGAATATCTTTAGAATTTCGACAACTTTCATCCACAAAAAGTGGCAAAGGTCTACCCTTAAAAAGAAACCTTAAGTTTTCCTCTTCTCCTCTAGCCAGTGGCTGCTCTACATATTCGACATTCCTTTCTTGCAACCAAATTAACATTTTATGGGCATCTTCAACAGACCAACCACCATTTGCATCAACTCTTAATTTTGTAAAACTGTTTTGAAGTGCTTCAAATATGGCAGAGAACATTTCTTTATCATGATCTATTCCTTCAGGAGATCCCAACTTGATTTTAAGATTTTCTAACATTCTTTTTTCTTTTAAATACCTCATTCTCTCCTGAACTTCTTCAGGAGTCATTATCCCAATCGTAATCGAAGTGCTTATTTTTGGAAGACTTAGACCAAATAGTCGAAACAAAGTCATGTTTGCTTCCTTTGCCCGAAGGTCCCACAAAGCCATATCTAAAGCTGCAAGAGCACAAGGCGCTATTCCAAAATCTACGGCCTTTAAGTAGGTTTCTAAAATAGATTCAGAAAGATCGTCTTCTTCTCTCAAAAATTCTTCAAGATTCTCCTGACCAACTTTTGCAGACTCAGCTCCTTCCGTCGTACCTGGGCACATCTCTCCCAAGCCAACGTTTTTACCGTCTGAAACTGATACAAATAGATTTTCCGATCCTGAAAATATTCCTCGACTTATCTTTAAAGGAAATCGTTTTTTAAGGTATAATGTCTTAAATTGTACACTTTTCATAGTAATGTGACACCTTCATAGTAATTATTAAACTAATCTCTTACGAGTGATTATGCATTGTTCTCTTTCTTGCTCTAGTTTTCTCAGTTGCCAATTCAGATCCATCATGAAATGTGCCAAACCATCTATCCCAAGGCATCTCTTCATTACCATAATTGCATTCATAGTAGCGATGATGTAGCTGGTGATAAAACGTCCCTAAAGCTAAACGGCGTGTATCTTTTATCAATAAATTTTCGTAGCCAGTGTGAGTCATGGCAGCTCCTGGTCCTAAATAAATTACATGATAAATAACGTGTATAGGATGTGAGGCTAGAACCCAGTGAATACATATACTTGATATGTAAAAAAAATGCTCAACAGGATGCATAGAAAATCCAGACCACGGCCCCACATTTACATTCCGGTGATGCAAAGAATGATACCTCCTATAAAAAAAAGGGATATGTAAAAACCGATGAATCCAGTAAAAGTGGAAAGCAGACCATATTGGCAGGAAAACAAAAAAAGCAAAAAACCAGACTGGGTTTCCCCAAAAATAGTTAACCGGGGCATAATCATTTGCTAAAAGCCACATCGTCACCAGCTGAAAAATAGTCACTTGTCCAACACCACTAGTAAGAGACCAAAACATATTGTCGTGAACCTGATTAGAGAAACTCCACAATCTCCCTTTACCAAGATCTCGTCGATCAAACTTTAGATTTTTTGATTGGCCTTTTACTATATAAAAATACCAGTGCAACCCTCCTGCTATAGTGATCATTAAAAACATATTTACTAACCAAGTTTGAAAAATCCAAAAAAAAGAAATTGTTTTAGCTTCTTCTAAAGGTGGGTAAAGAAATACCCAAGCTAGTGATGCAATTATCGCAAGTAATAGCTTTTCCCCCAAATGCAACCAATTGCGAAAAAACCACAAAACTAAGTGTCTAACCCCAAACGAACTGTTAAATAGTGAATAATTCTCCAATGGTAAATCAGGATGATAATTCCATTGAGAGTTATTTTTTTCTTTCACAATTTTTTCTACCATCTGTGTAACTTAGAATTCTTGAGTGGTTGACATATTCAATTATGCTAGCAAAATATTTAAAGGTGTTCTAACACTTAATTAAGTTTAAACTTTATAGTTGAAAGAGTTCGATATCTCAAAAAGAGTGTTACTTGTTGGAGCGACTGGCTATATAGGAAGGCATGTTGCTAATATACTTGTGGAGCAAGGCTACAAACCAGTTTGCCCTCTAAGATCGATAAACCCTAAATTTGCACAGCAAATGAAATTAAGTCCTGAGCAAACACCCATTTGGGATTTGGAAAATAAGTCATCAGTGAATAATGTTTTTGCTAGGTATCCAGATTTGTGTGCTATCATTTCATGTGTAGCAAGTCGAACTGGGGGAATTAGAGACTCTTGGTTAGTAGATTTTGAGCTAAATATGAATATTTTGACCGAGGCTAAATCATTCAATATTAATAATTTTGTTTTGCTTTCTGCAATTTGCGTTCAAAAACCAATGTTAAACTTTCAGTGGGCAAAACTCACCTTTGAGAACAAACTTCAATCATCTGGTTTAGATTATACGATCGTCAGACCCACTGCCTTTTTTAAGTCACTGGCAGGGCAAATTAAAAGGGTTCAAAACGGGAAAAAATTCATTTTATTTGATGATGGAACCCAAACTAGTACCAAACCTATATCCGAAAGAGATTTAGCATTTTTTCTAGTCCAATGCATAAATAGTAAAACTAGAAAGAATAAAATACTATCCATTGGAGGGCCAGGGCCAGTCCAAACACAAAAAGATTTAGGTGACATCATTTTCAAGTTACTTAATAAATCTCCTAAATATTTCCACATGCCGAGCAATGTATTTAAAATCCTAGCCACTCTCATCAGCCCTCTAGGCTTAATCTCAACGAAAATGAGAGACAAAGCAGAATTCTTACGAATTGCACATTATTATGCCACTGAATCAATGTTATTCTGGAATAAGAAAATAAAGCAATATTCCCCTGAAGAAACAATCGAAGTGGGAAAAGATACAATTGAGAATTTTTATAAATCGATCATAGAAAACGATAAACAACTAGTTAAAGATAAGGAACAGAAACTTTTTGAGTGATCCTAAACATTATCTTCATTGAAAAACTTCATTACATTTTTTTTAAAAAAATTAATAAATAGCTTAATTTACTCCAAAGATTTTAATATAGGGTTTCTTAACTTTCTTACTTCACAAAGAATGTCTTGCATGTTGACATTTAAAATTGAACCGTCTCTAACGCATTGTATTCCCTCAATAAATACGTGTCTGACATCAGATTTTGAGGTTGAATAAACCAAATGAGTGATAGGATCAAAAAGAGGTGCTGCATGTATTGATTCAGTTGAAATAACTATCAAATCTGCCTGTTTCCCAATCTCTAAACTACCTATTTCACTAGATTTTCCTAAAGCCTTAGCGCCATTAGATGTAACCATTCTAATCACTTCTTTTGCTGGAATAATATCCGGCTTCATTAACGCACCTTTTGGCAAGGTAGCGGCTAGTCTCATAGACAACCACATGTCTAGATCATTTCCACTTATAGCACCGTCGGTTCCTACAGTTACATTGATATCACGCTCAAGAAAGTCTGAAACAGGCGCAATCCCTGAACCTAATTTTAGATTTGACAGGGGATTATGCGCTATCACAGATTTTCTCTCTTTTAATAGATCTTTTTCATAATCATCCAAATGAACGCAATGAGCCAGGATTGCTCTCTCATCAAGAATATTTAGATTATCTAGGTGCCTTATGACTGATCTACCGTATCTTTCCTTAATGTCAGTTTGCTCAAAACGGGTTTCAGCTGCGTGCGTTGAAAATACCACCTTATATTCATCTGCTATCTTCTTAGCTTCTTGCAAGTGCTCGGGGCCCACCGTATAGGTTCCATGAGGCATTACTGCAGGAAAAATAGTTTTAGNATTATGATATTTAGAACAAAAATCTGAAGCTTCATTTAAATACTGATCGTGAGTTCGGTTTCNCACCCCNGNAAAATCNATGAATGTGCCGCCTGTGCAAAGCCTCATACCTAAATCAATCGAAGCCTTAGCAGTTTCAAAAGGATACCAGAACATGTCGACTACAGTAGTAACACCTGCGAGGAGGTTTTCTGCCAAACCAAGATAGGAACCTAACAGGGTTGTTTCCGGAGTAAGAATCGCTTTTTCAGCTTTCCAAACGTCTTGCAACCAATCTTCCAAGGACATGTTTTCCACCAAGCCCCTGAACAGACTATCAGCTGCATGGCAATGGGTGTTAATAAGGCCTGGCATAATAATTTCACTATCCAACTTAATTATTTCTTTTGCTTCAGGCAAATCCTGAGGATATTTTGGCGCTTCCATGATAAGTGCTATTTTACCACCCGAAACCCCTATTACTCCATTAGTCACAATATTTGAGTCTTTACACCCCGTAACTAAGGTCCCACCAACAAATAACAAATCTAACATGTTTAAATCACTTTCAAATCTAAAGGTGCGTCTTTGACAAATATTTAACCCCCCGAAAAGGAAATTTGTCACGTAGGTTAATAGATCCTAATTAAAATAACCTGCTCGAACAATCGCCCCAATGAAATTACATATTATTCTCTCAGCATGAATGAAGGTCATTCTACGACCCTCAAAAGATGGCGAAATCTCAACTAAATCCATCCCTAAAACTCTGCCCTTATTGACCAGCCCATGAATAAGTTCCCTTATCTGTATCCAATTAAGCCCTCCAGGAGTTGGAGCATTAACAGCTGGCATAATAGTCGGATCAAGACCGTCTGCATCTATCGTAAGATAAATTGGACCTTCTGGAATTCTTTCCAAAATATTCTTGATCCCAAGCTCGTGGACTTCATAAGCACTAATTAAATGCGCGCCGTAATTTTTTGCAGATTCGAATTCTTCATGACGACCACTTCCTACTCCTCTCAGACCAATCTGGAATATCTCACCAATGTGATCCATTTCTGAGGCACGTCGAATACCACTGGAATAACCTTCTTTTTCTCCATTTATTTCATCTCGCCAATCTAAATGGGCATCTACTTGAACCAGAGTTATCTTTTGATTCTTTGGCAACCCACGAAAAATTGGAATGGGAATGCCATGATCCCCACCTATAGAAATAAGAGTTGCATCAGCATTGAAAATCTTTTTTACAGCCTTTTCTGCTCTTCTATAATGCTCTCTCGGATCCTTCAAGTCAGACGTTACATTTCCACAATCAAAGACTTGAATATTTTGGTTTTGCAGAAGATCCCCTCCAAGGTCCCAATCAAAATGTTTGATTGTCCTAGGTTCATGCCAAGCTCCATCTTGAGCATTTTGCCTCAACAAATCAGGGGTAAGGCTTTGATCATTTGCGAGTTCATTGGTATAATATGGTAATCCGTATGGTATACCCATTATAGCTACATTAGCATGTAGCTCATCTAGGTTGGCACAAAATGGAAACCCTAGTAAGCCATTTTCCATAGTTTTAGGTATTTGAGTAAGTTTAGCGTTCATCTATAAATGATAATATATTCCACCATTTAATTCCAGTTTCATTATAGCCTTTAAAACTTTGAACAGTGTTTGCAGACTATCTGTTTACTCATTCATTATAACTGATAAATCGATCCAATGTCATCTTGTCTAAGGATTATCAAGTCCAACTTTATATTCTTGAATCGTATTTCCACCATCAACAACAATCAACTGCCCAGTAATATAACTAGCTTCATTAGAGGCTAAAAACAATGCCGTGTTACCTATTTCTTCAGGAGTTCCTGGCCTGCCAACAGGAGTAAAAGTTCCCGCTGTTACCTCATTATCACTGCTAGACCCTGTTTTTATCCAACCAGGGCCTATACAATTAACTGTTACCCCATTTGGGCCTTCTTCAATCGCAAGGGATCTCGTGAGCCCTAACATAGCTGCTTTAGCAGCACTATAAACTGTGCTACCATTGATGCCAACTAAAGTACCAGTTACCGATGAAACATTAATTATACGGCCAGTCTTCTGTTTTTTAATTTCGGGTAGCATATAACGCGTAACTAAAAAAACACTCTTTAAATTTATATCAATGCCATAATTCCATGATTCCAAAGTTAATTCATCGAATTTTCTTGACGGTTGATCACATCCAACCTGCACCATTCCGGCATTGTTCACAAGGATATCAACCTTTGAAAAGCGTCTTAGCGTCGTATTAACTAATTTCTTAACCTGCTCTTCATCTGTAAGATCAGCTGGGAATCCTTCCACTCGGTCCTTGCCAAATATTTCCCTTAACTCTTGCACCCTCTCCAAAATACGATCTGTAGTTGAGGATACCATAATGTTAGCCCCAGCTTTTGCTAAAAGCTTTGCAGTAGCAAAACCAATTCCTGACACACTACCTGATCCAGTAATAACGGCCACTTTATTCTTCAAATCAAACAAAAAACTATCCCACTAAATTGCATCAAGATTAGTCATGAACTTACCAAATTTCAATATAAACATTAACAATCAATAAAAAAGACTCCCATTTTTATCATAGTCTCTCATTACATCCTTTATGCTTGGAAATTCAAGGAGTTAACTTCATACAAGTGCTTTTTCAAGATCTTATTCAAGTCAATTTTTGCATGTAAATGTCTTGCCAAAAAGAAAAGTCCTCCTATCTTCCTCTGTATAAATAGAATGTCTATATCTGGAATTCGGATTGTTTTCTGATGAGCAATGAATTCATCTATACGTCCTTGAATTTTCTCAACAATTTGTATTCTTTCAAAATCATACATTTCCTTCCTCCTAATAGGTTCAGTAACATCCAAGAATAATTCTATGAAAATCTCCTTGAGGTTCCTTGGAAAGGATCTATGTAAGATTTCTAAATCGTATAATGCATTTTCTATATCAGTTATATTATCACGCCAAGTAGCCTGGAGTAGAGTTCTAAATTTTTCACAAAGGTCAGACGTGACTGTCTGAGTGGCCCCGAAATCTAGGAGGACAATTTTGTCGAGTGTTTGATCATAAAGAAAATTTGCATAATTTGGATCGGTCTGAATGACCTTAAAATCAAATATTTCAGCGAACAGTAACTTCATTAAACTGTAAACGAGTCTATTTCTCTGGCTTTGCGTTAATGTTTTGGCCTGGTCTAGAGTGATCCCATCCTTATATTCCATTGCTAGGACATTTTTCGTACTCAGTTGCTGATTATATTGCGGAACATCAAATTCTTGATGGTTATTTAATAGCCTGGAAAAATCTATGAGAAATTGTCCTTCTCGCAAGTAATCTGTTTCTCTATGAAGTTGTCGTCTACCTGCTTCAAGGAGAGATTCTAAATCAACAAAAGGAGGGACAAGACCACTACTTTTTAATAGAAATATTAGATTCTTTATGTCACTATCGATACTATCTCGTATTCCAGGGTATTGCACCTTGATCGCCAAAAGTTTTCCTTTTTTTGTTCTACACTTATGCACTTGGCCAATAGAGGCGGAGGCTACAGGATAAGGGTTAAAATCTTCAAACATGCGTTGGAAACCAGGGCCCCAGTTTTTTATTAAAACTTTATTCAATTGTGCAGGAGGCATTGAATAACCCTGATTTCTCAGCCTAGATAGAATTTCTGAAGCCTGAGGTGAGATGAACTCACCTATTTCTAAAGATAATAATTGTCCAACCTTCATCGCAGCACCTCTCATTTGGGAAAGGTGGTTTACAAATCTAAGCATGTTAGATTGAGAAGTAATCAAATCTTGAATACTAACCCGCTGACCTTTTACAAATTGGGTTGTTGCTGAAGCAAGTACGCTACCAGCAATACCGGCAGCCATGCTACCTAAATTGATCAGCCTGGAAAATCTACTACTAGGAATGGGATAACTATTTGTTTCATTATCATCGATTAATTTCATACTCGAGGCTTGTAACAATCATAGAGAAAAAATCAAGTTTGGTGAAAATATAATCACAACTATCCTCAAAAGTCTTTGGACATCATCACTTATCGTTAGCCTTATAAGGCCTTACAGGCTCATTCATACCGCTGCAGATTAAGGCATTATAATTTAGACACTACAAATTGATATGATGGGAATTGCTTAGTGAACAAGAAGTGAGGAGAAAAAATACCAAACTATTTTTGCTAACTAAACTAAACTTAACCTTTGAAAAGAGTAGAAAAAAAAAATTGCTTTGCTAAACTCCAAATTAACTGAAGCACTCAATTCACCCCTTTCTTGCGAATACTATTAAATTAATTTGGAAATAAATATCCTAATATGACTGACTTAAAATCTCTTGATAGTTACTATAATAAGCAGGCAAATCAATATAAGAATAGCCGTATTCCAGATAAGATAGAAATCTATGATTTAACCCTTGAAGCTGATTGTGAGGAGATGGCTGGATTACGACTTAAACACTCAGATCGTATTAACATAGCTAAAACTTTAGATCAGGCAGGTGTTCATAGAATGGCTATTATTGGCAATTCGCCTACACCTACACCTGGAGATATTAAGAGTGCTGAAAAAATTGTAGAACTGGGCTTAAAAACGAGGACAAGTGGGTTTGTTAAGACAAAAGAAGAAATTACTATCTGCCATAAAATAGGAATTAAAGACATTGCAATTCTTGTCGGTGTGAATGAATCCACATTTACGAATGGACTTAGTGAAAGCAATGTCCTGGATGTTAGTAAAGACCTAATAGATCACGCTAAAAATCTTGGACTACATGTGACTTTCATGGGAATGGATACAACCCGAGCATCTCCAAAATTTTTAAAACAAGTGATTAATGAATTGGCGCCACTTTTTGACGAGTATGCCAT
>PACC02000023.1 GCA_002699695.2 Paracoccaceae bacterium
TTAAATCTTGAAAGTAAAAGTGCTTTTTACAATATTCCTTTCAAAAAAATTCCTTTCTATAATGGACATCCTTGGTTTCTCCCTGTAGCAATAGAATATTATAAACTTCAGGACTGGTGGGTGAATTCTAAAGAAGGTTAAAATCGTAGGGTTAATATTCAGGAATTGTTGAAATTTCTCCTTTATGATTGAGCCTGACTTCAACTTTATATTCCATAAGGATCCTTGAAACCAAGGCCCAAGACCATCAACAAATAAAACCTTCATAATTATTCCCCTTAAAATACTTAATCCAATAAAACTAGAAGATGATATTGATAATTGGAGTGCCTTATCATATCTTCATGTTAGAAAATCATGATTGGATAAAGGTAGTAATATGGCAGCACTTTTAGATACAGTAGATCCTGACGGTCTATTAGAATACTCAGTAGTATTCACCGACCGTTCATTAAACCATATGTCAAAGAAGTTCCAAGGGGTGATGTGTGATATATCTGCTATGTTAAAAGAGATCTATCATGGCGATGCTGTAGCATTAGTGCCTGGAGGTGGTACTTATGGAATGGAAGCTGTTGCACGGCAAGTAGCCATAGACAAACACGCTTTGGTAATAAGAAATGGTTGGTTTTCATATAGGTGGAGTCAAATTTTCGAAAGTGGTAATTTCACTAAGAAAACAACAATAATTAAGGCCCGACAGAAAGGAAATGAAGGTTTCTCACCGTTTGCACCAGCACCTATTGAGGAAATTACAAAGAAAATTTATGAAACCTCTCCTGATGTAGTTTTTGCTCCACATGTTGAAACTTCTGCAGGTGTAATATTGCCCGATGAATATCTTAAGGCAATTTCTAAAGCTTCCCACGATGTTGGTGCTCTATTCATCCTAGATTGCATAGCATCAGGATGTGCATGGGTAAACATGCAAGCTACAGACGTAGACATTTTAATTTCTGCACCACAAAAAGGTTGGTCATCCACCCCATCAGCCGGTGTGGTCATCATGAGCAATCGTGCTGTTGAAGTAGTTGAGAATTCAAACTCAAACAGCTTCGCTATTGATCTCAAGAAATGGTACTCCATCATGAAAACTTATGAATCTGGAGGGCATGCCTATCATACCACCATGCCTACTGATTCTTTGTGTCATTTCAGAGATACAATGTTGGAAACAAAAAAGTACGGTTTTGAAAGGTTGTGTCAAAATCAATGGGAGCTCGGAAATGGCGTTAGAAGAATGCTGCAAGGGAAAGGAATTAAATCCGTTGCTGCTGAAGGTTTTCAAGCACCTGGCGTGATAGTTAGCTATACAAATGATGATAAGATACAGAGCGGAGCCAAATTCCGAGATCTGGGAATACAAATAGCTGCCGGAGTTCCACTAATGTGCGATGAACCAAAGGATTTTTCTACCTTTAGAATAGGTCTTTTTGGCTTAGATAAGCTATATAATACAGAACATAGCCTAGAAAAACTCCAAAAAGCTTTTGATGAGGTATTTTAAAATATATCATTTATTTTTATTTAATATTGTAATTTAGCTAGAACAAAGTACATCTTTTTATACTATAGGTTTTGTCATGAATTCACCTGATATAATCATAGTAGGTGCAGGAATAACTGGTTGTGCAGCAGCATTTGAGCTATCTAAAAGCAATCTGAAAATTGAAGTTATTGAAAAATACAAACCTGCTTCTATGGCATCTGGTTGGACACTTGCTGGAGTAAGGCAATCTGGTAGACATTCTGCAGAAATACCCCTAGCAAAATATTCAGTCCAAGAATGGCCTAATTTAGTAGAAATATTGGGTAGTGACACTGGATATACCCAAATGGGTAATTTGCGGTTAGCAAGAAATGACGAAGAAGTAATAATAATAAAGAATCTTGTGAGAAATCAAAAAAAGGCAGGACTGGATATTAAATATTTAAGCGAAAACAAAGATATTCAGGAAATTGCGCCCGCCTTATCAAAGAAAATTATAGCAGCTTCTTTTTGTTCAACGGATGGACATGCCGAACCCATAAAAACCGTTCAAGCTTACAAAAGCGCAGCTGAAAGAAATGGTGTCATTTTTTCTAGCAATGAAGAAGTCTTAGAAGTAAATGTAAAGAGTAACCGTGTCAGGTCAGTAAGAACCTCTAAAAGGAATGTTGAGACCCAAACATGTATTTTGGCGAATGGTATACATTGTAATGCACTGCTAAAAAATCTAGGTATGAGAATTCCGTTAGACGTGCCAATAGTTACTGTAATACAAACAGAAAAAACTGCAGAAATACTTAAGCCAGTAATTGGGGTTGCTAATGCAAATCTGGCAATGCGACAAGAATTAAATGGTTGTTTTAGGATTACTAGCGGAGCTCAGAAATGGAATGGTAAACTGGAAGAAAAAGACAGAATGCCTTATGCCGCAACCTCTTTAGAAAAAATACATTTTACTATAGAGCGCGCAATAGAGGTCATTCCAAACCTTAGTCAGTGCTCAATCAAGTCTTTTTGGGGAGGTTTGTTAGATTTAACTCCAGATGCACTACCTGTAATAGATCAAATTAAAGAATATGAAGGTTTAATTGTAGCTTCAGGTTTCTCTGGCCATGGATTTGGTATAGCTCCAGCCATTGGAGGTATTTTGGCAGACCTTACGATGAAGGCCCCCGCTAGATTACCCATTGATCCTTTTTCTCTTTATAGATTCAAAAAAAATAATAACTTGAAAGAAGAAGAAAATGAGCCCACTCTTCATGGATAAAAAAATACATTCATAATATCTAAAAAGTACAAACCACAAATAACACCTTTTTTCTGCGAGACATACTATGATAAAGACACCATATTTATTATTCTTAGGAGACGCTCCTGATCAACTGGCTGCTAAGGTCGGTCAAGGAATCAAGGACTGGAGACCAGATATTTGTCTTGGACAAATTAGGTTGCCTGGCTGTAAAGCAGACTTGGGCCTGCGTGATTATACACTTGAAGAAGCAAAAAATTCAGGAGCAAGAACATTAATAGTTGGAGTTGCTAACAGAGGGGGAACATTTTCTTCAACCTGGAAAGAAACCATTTGTCAGGCCCTAAATTTAAAATTTGATATCGCTTCAGGTTTGCACAACTTACTATCGGATGAAAAAGAGTTTAAAGAGTTAGCAGGTTTAAACCAGTGCAGTTTGTTTGACGTCCGTGTAACCTCGGAAAACTTTCCCATAGCAAATGGTAAAAAAAGATCCGGCAAGAGGTGTTTGACTATAGGAACAGATTGCTCCATAGGAAAAATGTACTCCTCTTTGGCAATAGAACGAGAGATGCTCTCTAGAGGAATGAAAGCCACATTTAGGGCCACTGGTCAAACAGGCATTCTCATAAGTGGAAGTGGAATCCCTCTTGATGCAATAGTAGCAGATTTTATGGCTGGAGCTGTAGAAACCCTGACACCGGATGCTGATCATGATCATTGGGATCTAATAGAAGGTCAAGGATCGCTTTTTCATGTTTCATATTCTGGTGTGACGATGGCCCTAATTCACGGCGGTCAACCTGACCATCTTATACTATGCCATGAACCCACAAGAACACATATGAGAGGCTTACCGCACTACAGCATACCGACCCTTGAAGCCCTTTATGAAACTGCACTACCTCTCGCAAGGATAGGTAATCCTGACTGTCAAATATCTGGTATTTGTGTAAACACTAAAAATACTAACGAAGTTGAAGGAAAAGCCTTAATAAAAGAAATAGAAAGCACTTTCCAATTACCCACTGTAGATCCTTTTAAAGATGGCACAAAAAAAATTGTTGATAATCTTGTAAAAAATTAAATTTAGGACCAATTGTGCGTCTAAATGTAGAAAAAAATTCTTTCAGACTTAAAAAAACGTTTACCATCTCTAGAGGTTCTAGAAATTCTTCTGACGTCATTACAGTAACCATTAGAGATAAAGGCTTGAAAGGTTGGGCTGAGTGCGTTCCTTATAAAAGATATAATGAAAGTTTGGAAACTGTTATCGAACAAATCAAATCTATCAAATTACCTACCAGTATAAGTCAATTGCAAGAATCATTAGGACCTGGTGCCGCTAGAAATGCGGTAGATTGTGCTCTATGGGATCTAAAAGCAAAAATAACAGGAATTCCAGTATGGAAACTTTTGGGTATCGAAGAGCCTGAACCGTCGATAACAGCTTATACGATTTCATTGGATACCCCAGAAAACATGGAGAAGGAAGCCCGACAAAAAAAGAATTACCCCATTCTTAAGGTAAAATTGGGTGGTTCAAATGATGAAAACTGTATAAGAGCTGTTAGAAAGGGTTCTCCAAAAGCAAGAATAATTGTAGACGCCAATGAGGGATGGACACCTGAAATATATAGTTACTTAGCACCAGTATTTAAGAATCTCGGGGTAGAATTGGTGGAACAACCTTTTCCTGCAGGTAAAGATTCAATTCTTAGGAGTTTAGATCGAATATTACCGGTTTGTGCAGACGAAAGCTGTCATGACGTAGAAAGTTTAAATCATTTATTAGGTCTCTATGATTATGTAAATATCAAATTAGATAAGACTGGTGGATTAACAGAAGCAATTAAAGTTTTAAAGTCAGCTAGAGAGAAAGGCTTTAAAATTATGCTTGGTTGTATGGTCGGGTCTTCTCTGGCTATGGCTCCTGCCATGTTACTTGCCCGCATGTGCGATTTCGTTGATCTTGATGGACCACTGCTCCTTGATGAAGATAGGCCAAATCCATTAATCTATGATAATCATTTGGCTTTCCCTCCCAAATCTAATCTTTGGGGACATTAAGTATTTCAAATCTCATTGGTGCATTATTTCACTCATGCTAGTTAAGAAATGAATGACCTCATCCTCAGAATTATAATGACACATAGAAACCCTAACGCAGGATTCCAAACCCAATGGCTCAAGAATATTTGCTGAGTAATGATCAGACTTTCTGACATGCGTTCTTATACCTCGCGAATTTAACTCCTTCACTAAAACATCTGAGGTGAACTCAGGAAAGGAAAAAGAGACCAAACCCTCTCGAAGTTCATTTTCAAGTCCACCAATAATTTTAATTTTAGGATAATCCGACAACCCCCTTACGTTATCTTTCCCGTATAACATGGTTTTAACAAGTTTCTGTTCTTGTAGCTTAATAAATTTTGATGCATGAGCAAATTTTTCACGGCGGGTTGAAGCATTAGAAACCCTTGATCCCAGCCACTCAAAATAATTAACAACATCAGAAAAAGTAGCATATGAACCAACATCTCTGGTTCCAAGATCCCAGTTTTCTTTTGGGCCTTTCATTAGATTTTCATGAGGTAAATTCCTCAATCTATCTGAAATCCATGCTAACCCATAGCCGTGTCGAGAAAAAACTTTATATGGAGAAATGACATAACCATCTATAGGGTAATCGCGAATATTTATATCCCCATGCGGCGCATGTTGTATGCCATCAACAATGATAAAACAATCTGGACTGATACTCTTAATCCCTTGGGTAAGCTCCTTAATTTCCACACCAATACCTGTGACGGGTGATGTATGAACGATTGTTGCTACACCTACATCCTGAGTAATTTTTGAAAGATATTGATCTATTTTTACCGAACCAGATTCCTTACAATGTTGAACAAGTCTAAGTTCCTTTGAAGCATGCGCTGCCCATTTTGTTGAAGCTGATCGAGAGGCTGGATGCTCAAGAGTACTACCAACTACTGTCCCCTTGTCAGAGGCCAAAATTGCAGAACGTATTAGCCTAAATAGCAACTCCGTTCCACTTTCTCCAATTAATATGCTTCCTTTTTCCGTGTCAAAAAATTCCAAAGCATCTGCTTTAGATTTTTTTATGAGATCCATTACCCCTTGGGAGCCCCTGTTATCTCTTCCCTGATTATCTGGAATAGCTGCTAAATCACCGGAACGCTTAGCTACTGATTTAAGAGTTAATGAACCGCCAGCATTTTCAAAAAATATTCTCTCACCTGAGAAAGGACACGTATCAACGTGACAAAACTTATTTCTAATTTCCTGTAAAAGATCTTTTGGATACATTTTTTATCCTGTCCCCCAATATTTCATATTTCCATTTATTTTATATGGTTTATCACTCATGTATCTCTTACATGACAAGTAAAGTTTTTTGTGTGTAATTATGAAAAACATAATATGTTTTTCTGAAAGGCAGTTCAAACGCAAAAATAAATAACATAAAACAATGCGAATTGTTTAATAAGGTTTTAAAGAATAACGGTATCTTTATACCGATAGGAAAAATGTATGTATCATTGACTTTATCACGAGATGATCTTGCCGAAACTGAGATGGCTATAGAAAAATCATCTTTAGCATTAGCCAATTAATACTTAGAATCTTTTCCTTGGTATCTAAGGCTTATAGGCTTTCACAATCCACGCACTAAAATGCATCTCAACACCTCTTGTAGTTACATAATCAACGAAACATTTTTCTAATGAATCAATAACTTTTCTTTTAACCGAATCTCCTGAATCTTCAAAAGGTACTGACATAGGCCCCATTCTGCTTAAAAAATCAGCTGCTTCTTTTGTACTTTTCCCAACAACATTAGTTACAGAATAATTCTCAATCGAGATCTCACTCCAGCCAGAATCAGAAAGAACTTCATTTAAATATAAGGGATCTTCAAACGCAAAGGGTCCAGGATCTCTCGGAGCAGATTTTGGAGGCAATTCTAAAAACTTGCTGGCTATATTAGTTGAGACTTCTATCCAATCATTAGCTGAGCGATCAGCCCAGCAAACGAAAGTAAGTCTTCCCCCGGACTTTATGCCTTTAAGAATATTAGAAAATGCTTCCACTGGATCATCAAAAAACATCACACCAAAACGACTGAAAATTGCATCATAACTATCCGCCATGAAACAATAATTTTGAGCATCAGCAAGTACAAATTCAATATTCTTGATTGAATTCTCTTTTGCATTTTGTTTTGCGTATTCAAGAATTGGTTTGGAAATATCCATACCTATAAGTGAGCCTTTTCTACCTAATAAACCTGCCAGTTTAAGGCTGGTTGTAGCCGTTCCACATCCAATATCAATTACATTCTCTCCTTTTTGGGGAGCTAAAACCTTTAAAGCTTCATCTCCCAAGGGTCCAAACATGTCATCAATTCTCGGTCCCAAAGATACCCAAAGTTTTCCTTTCTTTTGATTCCAAAATTCNTTTTGATCTATATTGATTTCTTTCATCTAAATTCAGTCCTTATTTGGAAGACNTAAGCAATATTTAGGAAATTAAAGATCTAATTCTCTTTCCTTTTGATATTGTAAAGCATCNAAGATATTTTTGAAGCTCCCATTATTATAGTTATTTTACTACGTAGAAAAATAGTTTAATTAATGGATGGCGGGTAGGAGCATAAAATGGAATTGCATCTCTTTAGGCACGGTGAAACAGATTGGAATGAAGTTGGTAGATTTCAGGGTCAAGATGAATCTAGACTGACAGAAAAAGGAGTTTTGCAAGCTCAGAAACTAGGAAAAAAAATAGCAGGCATAAAATTTAATAGGATTTACTGTAGCCCTAGCTTGCGCACCAGACAAACGGCATCTTATATGTGGCCAAATTTTTCTAATGACATAAAGTATCTGGATTCTTTGGTGGAGATAAATTTAGGACCTTTAGAAGGACAACTTTATAAGGATGTAGAAAAAAATGATCCATCATCTCATGATCATTTCTTCCACAAGCCCCATTTATTTAATTTAAAAGGTGCAGAAACATTTGCAAAACTGACCAACCGAGCAATAAATGCTATCACGAAAATTGCCATTGAGAATATAAATAAAACGGTTGCAATTGTGAGTCATGGAGCTTTCATTAAGGCTTTTATGACAAAAATAGATGGCAAAGAGATACATCAAATATGGGACCCCCCTTACATGGATAATTGTGCCCACAATATTATAGTCTTAAACAATGATAATTCTTTTCAAATCACCCAAATGGCTGATGTTAAAAGAAAAAGTTGAAAGATTATATCGAACTAGAAAATGATAAATAGCAATTTCCAAAATATCTTTCTAAAATTAGTATTTCATCACTTTATTAATGCTTCTTGAGAAAATTATGTTCTCTGATCAAGACGCCTCTGAAAACTTTACAAAGATCAAACTAGTTTGTATTTTTCTTAAAAAGCAATTGGAGTAGAAAAAGTGTTTCTACCATGATGAAAGTAGAGATAAAGGAATTCAGAAAAAATCCTAATTTAGATCAAATTGTCCAAGTTAGATATTTGGATGATGCTGGAAAAGATCCCAATATGGCTATTCCAGATTTCTGGTATTTTGCTCCCATGATAAAAAGAGTAATAGAAACTCATCTCAACAATGTGAAAAATTGAGAGCCTAAGAACTGCCTATAATTACCGAGCGTTTATTACGCTGAGTCGATAAAAGGTTATTTGAAATTCATGAAGTCGAGCTTTTCACACGTTCAATTTTTAGCTTACTTCGAAAAAATCAGCCAGTAATCACCAATCGGAATGCTACATTGTGGATCTGAAGTGTGCTGACAAAGAGAGCTCCATTGCTATTATGCTGTAATTTGAAGGCTTATTTTTGTGCAATAATTGTTTCTCAGAAAATGTAATTATATATGAAATTGATAAGAGCCTTGAAAACATTAGAAAAAATCATTTATCTTAAAGAACAACCTGTGGATAAATCTGGGGATATTCCTGGCAAAGAATCTTTGGATGTTTTCTTACTAATTTACGGGGACATAAACCACAACTTATCAAAAAAATATAACCATTTGTTTTCATTAGATTTTTTTAAGGTTTCCTGTAATTTCATTTTTCTTGTTGGGAAGTTGTTAAAAATTGGGCTAAGAATATCCCAGAAAGCTTTTTGTGCATAAAGTCAGTTAGTTAGAACATGCAATGCATATAAAAAAGGAAGTTTGGAGATATATTTTGTCGACATCCTTGCCTAGTTTTTGCTACTACTAATTGCGAATTGGGAAGGTCCTTGATGCTATTAGCAATAGATGTTGGAAATACAAATACGGTATTTGCTATTTTTGACAAACACAAGAAATTAGCGGAGTGGCGATGTTCTACTTTAGAGGAGAGAACAGCAGATGAATACTTTGTGTGGCTCAAATCTCTCATGGAACTGGAAAATCATAAAACTTCTTTTATTAAGGCAGTTATCTTGAGCTCAGTTGTACCTCAAGTCGGTTTTAATCTTAGGATATTCTCAGACCGCTATTTCAACTCCAGACCACTAGTAGTGGGGAAGGCAGACTGCAATTTACCGATTAGGGTCAGAGTTGATGAAGGCACTAATGTTGGTGCCGATAGATTAGTCAATACTGTAGCAGCCTTTGAAAAATATGGTGGCAATATTATAATTATAGATTTTGGTACCGCGACTACCTTTGACGTAGTAGGTAAGGAAGGAGCTTACCTAGGCGGCGCTATTGCTCCTGGGGTAAAAACTTCTGTTAAAGCATTACATGAAACAGCGGCAGCCTTACCTTACGTAGATGTTAGTACACCAGAAAGCGTAATAGGAAAGAATACCAAAGACTGCATACAGTCCGGGGTTTTTTGGGGGTACATTGGTCTGATAGAAGGTCTTATAAGTAAGATTCGAAAGGAAAGAGCCATAAAAATGGAAACTGTTGCCACCGGAGGATTAGCTCCTCTTTTCGGGAGGGAAACAGATATTTTTGATCATATTGATCTCGATCTTACAATGCACGGCATGAGAGTAATTTATGAATATAATCAAAATTGATAGTTTAATGCTTAAAAGCATATCTCTTTAGAAATGATATCGAATCAATTATACGCACAAAATTAATAATTTCATGTTGTTGGAAAACGAAATTGGGTAAAGACAAAAAAATAACACTAATTATTGGTGGTGGTATAGCTGCCTACAAAAGTCTGGAATTAATTAGACTTCTACAAAATGCACACATTGAAGTTATCCCAATACTAACAAAAAGTGCGGAAAATTTTGTAACGACCTTGTCCCTTGCTGCAATATCTAAAAAGAAAGTTTATTCTCATTTATTTGATTTGAATGATGAGACTGAAATGGGGCACATACAACTGTCTAGAGTGTCTGATTTAATTGTAGTAGCTCCAGCTACTGCTAATTTAATTAGTAAAATGGCAAATGGTTTAGCTGATGACTTAGCTTCAACGCTGATCCTGGCCACAAACAAGAAAGTCTTGATAGCGCCATCAATGAATGTACAAATGTGGAACAAGCCAGCCACACTTTCCAATGTAAAAAAACTAAAAGAATATGGATTTCTTTTTATAGGTCCTAACACAGGGGACATGGCCTGCGGAGAGTTTGGTCTAGGACGTATGGCCGAACCTTCCGAAATAAAAGATAAAATAATGGCAAGCTTCCAAAATAATACCTTGCTGAATAAAAAAATTCTTGTGACTTCTGGACCCACAGTGGAACGAATTGATCCTATTAGGTTTATTTCAAATAACTCTAGTGGCCTGCAAGGAACCGCAATTGCCAATGCCCTGGTAAATCTTGGTGCTGAGGTTGTTTTTGTCACAGGACCGACAAATGTCTCACATCCCATAGGGGCTAAAATCATTCCTATTGAATCAGCTAAAGATATGTATAAAGCTGTTTTCTCTAATGGGCCTTATGATGTAGCTATTTGTGCAGCGGCGGTTTCAGATTGGCATGTTCAAAATGATAGTAGTAGAAAAATCAAGAAAAAGGATTCCAACAGCAAGCCTAATATAGAATTAAAAGAAAATCCTGATATACTTGCAGATCTTTCAAAATCCAAAAACAGACCCGGTTTAGTAATAGGATTTGCAGCCGAAACAGAACAGCTAACAAAGAATGCTAAAGAAAAATTAATATCCAAAGGATGTGATTTGATCGTCGCAAACAAGGTTGAGAAAAAATCCTCAATTTTTGGTGCCAAAAACAATGAAGTAACCATCATAACTAATGATTATATGGAAAAATGGCCTGAAATGACCAAAACTGAGATCGGTGAAAAATTAGGGCAATTAATTGTTAAATATTGTCATTAATTAATGAGCTACAAATAAAATTTCTATTTTCATAACTTTTTACTATCATTTCTTTATTTTTCTGTCATGCTGATGTGTGGGGGGACATAATTTGATACATAGCACTTCAGAGGAGTCTGAAAAGCTATCTCTTGCTATATTTGCTCTTAGCGAGGTTGCTACAAAAAAAATCACAGCTGAGAAAATCTGCTTTCAA
>PACC02000098.1 GCA_002699695.2 Paracoccaceae bacterium
GACACTAGGAATAAAGCTTCACCGTGCCGCGGTAGGTGATAGGTATGTTGTTGAGGCTATGCGTCAAAAGGAGCTAAACATTGGTGGAGAAAAATCAGGCCATATAGTCATGACTGATTATTCTACAACCGGGGACGGTATACTCGCTGCTTTACATTTTCTTTCAATCCTCCAGGGTTCAGGTGTTAAGGCAAGTAGTCTTTTAAATGCTTTTCAACCTATACCGCAACAACTTGTCAATATCACCTTTAATTCCTCGCATGATCCTTTAGAAAATCCTGATGTGAAGAATTTACTTATAGAATGTGAGAGTAGATTAGGAAAATTGGGAGAAATGATAGTTAGAAAATCAGGGACTGAACCTGTGATTAGAGTTATGGTTCAACATGATGATGAAGCACTAGTATCAAGTATTGTGAGAAAAATAAGTGCTAAAATTCAAGGCCTTTAATTAATTAGAATACGTGGTTAGGTGATCTCATGCAGATTTATTTTTATTGTTTAAATTGAGAAATTAGAACACCTGTTAATATAAATGTAAGAGATAGAATAAAATTGTTTGGAAGGACTTCTTTTAGAAGAAATAGTCCAAAGATTGTAGACCATACAGGGACTTTAAAATTTACTAAGCTTACAAAAATTGCCCCTTGATATTTGATCAACGATACAAGAATCACAGTAGCAATTCCTGTTGGGAACACACCGAGATATAAAATTGCGACTACTGATTGATAATTGAAGATTGCAGGAAATTTACCAAATATTAATGCAAATGGTATGCACATTAAGCTAGCGATTAATAGAGAATGGGTTGAAAAGGCTAAAAAATCCAAGGGTTTCGATTTTCGTATGATTATAGTACCTGAAGCATAACAAAAAGGTGCTAATATACATAGCCAGACAAAATAATTTTGGGGTGTGAAGAAAGAATTTTGTATCATTCCATCTTTTGATACAATAAGAAGAGTCGTTCCGCATACACCTAGTGATATTCCAAAAACTTTTTGAACTTTGACCTTCTCATCAGTTGTTAATAGGTAGGTGAGTAATAAAATAATTAGTGGAATCGTCGCCATGCATAATCCTACAAAGACCGAAGAAAGATGTTCTTGGGCGATGGCTAACAATGTGAAAGGTAACGCATTTGACAGTAATCCGACCCCCACGCAGCTCATCCAATAGCTGCTAGTTTTTGGTCTAATGAACGATCTTTTCTTAAGAAAAGTCGAGAATAATAAGAGTGTTAGCGAACCAACCATTATTCTTAGTGAGGACACATGTATAGGTTCAAAAGAAATAAGAGCAATTTTGATTGCTAGAAAAGAACTACCCCAGATTAACCCAAGGACTGACAGAAGTAACCAAGAAGAAATCTTTTGCAATTTGAAGTCAGAGTTAGTTTCCAAAGTTTTCCTGTCGTGCTATTTAACCGGTTAATTATTATCTTGAACCTGTTAGGTTTTTTCTGTTCTAATAGATTAGTTCCCTGATTTATAGAAATATCCAAAGTTAGCAAACTAATTTTCTGAGAGAAAAACGTGTTAGATAAACCCGACAAAGTGCCGTCAAGACCAAATTTTTCTAGTGGACCTTGTGTGAAGAGACCAGGTTGGGAAATTGAGAATTTAGGTAATATTGCCCTACTAGGTCGTTCACATAGGTCAGCTGAATGCATAAAACAGTTGGAAAATGTTATTCAACTAATTAAGGAAACTTTAGGTCTCCCAAATGATTACATGGTGGCAATAGTTCCGGGATCAAATACAGGGGCATTTGAAACAGCTTTGTGGTCTATGTTGGGCCCTTTACCTGTCGATGCTTTGGCTTGGGAAAGCTTTGGCTCTGGCTGGGTTTATGATATCAAAGAGCAGTTGATGTTAAAGGATGTTCAAGTTCTGTCTGCAAGATATGGTGAAATACCAAACCTAGCTTGTGTAAGAAGAAAATCTGATATTTGCTTTACCTGGAATGGGACAACCTCTGGTGTTCGTATACCAAACGCTAATTGGATTAGTGAAGACAGAATAGGTTTAACGTTTTGTGATGCGACTTCAGCTATTTTTTCGCAGGAATTAGATTGGAAAAAATTAGATGTTACAACATTTTCATGGCAAAAAGCTATGGGGGGGGAAGGTGGTCATGGTGTTCTTATACTTAGTCCTAAGGCTATCAACCGATTGAAAAATTTTGTTCCTTATAGACCTATGCCGAAGATTTTTAGATTGGGTACAGAAAAAGGAATAAATTTGGATCTTTTTGAAGGTAAAACAATAAATACTCCGTCTATGTTATGTGTGGCTGATGCCCTTGACTCTCTTTTGTGGATTAAAGAATTAGGTGGCTGGAAAGCAACTTGCGAAAGAACCTCCAACAATTTTAGAATTGTCTCAGATTGGTATGGAAAGAGGGATTGGATTACTAATTTGGTAACAGATGAATCTATACAGTCTAATTCTTCAGTCTGTTTGAAGATTATAGATAATCAGTTTTTAAAACTTTTAGATTCAGACAAATGGAAATTTATCAACCGTATGACCGCTATACTGGAAAAACATGAGGCAGCATTTGATATAAAGGGTCACCGGGATGGTCCCCCAGGTTTAAGGGTATGGTGTGGGCCAACCATTGAGCCTGAAGATTTAGAAAATTTATTACCGTGGTTAGATTGGACTTTCCAGTATCTAAAAACAAAGAATTTTTAATAGCCAGGAAAGTGAGTATCTATTGAGTTACAAAGTATTGATATCGGATAGTCTTTCTAAAAATGCGGTTAAGATTTTTGAGGCCAGAGGCATAGAGGTGAGTTACAGGCCAGAAATTGGTCAGCAGCGTGACATTTTAATCAAGGAGATCGGAGAGTTCGATGGGTTGGCTATTAGATCAGCTACCATTTTGGACAAGGAAGTTTTAGAAAAGGCCAAAAATTTGAAAGTGATTGGGCGAGCGGGTATCGGTATTGATAATATAGACCTAGAATTTGCTTCAACAAAAGGGATTGCAGTGATGAATACTCCCTTTGGTAATGCTATTACAACTGCCGAGCATACGATTGCACTGATATTTTCAGCTGCTAGGCAGATTCCGGCAGCTGATAGCTCAACGCGTTCTGGTAAATGGGAGAAGAACAAATTTGTAGGCATGGAATTGTCCGGAAAGAAACTAGGTTTAATAGGGGTAGGAAATATTGGTTCCGTGGTTGCCATTCGTGCTCAGGCTTTGGGAATGGAGATACTGGCTTATGATCCATTTTTGTCAGAGGAAAGGGCAACAAATCTTAAATTGACTAAAATACCGGAGTTAGATCAACTCTTGATTCAATCAGATATAGTGTCACTTCATCTTCCAAAAAATGAAAAGACAGAAAAATTTCTGTCAAAAAGTAAAATATCAATGATGAAAAGAGGATCAATTCTTGTTAATTGTGCAAGAGGGGGATTAGTTGATGAGGAAGCAGTTGCAGAAGCAATTAGGAAGGGTATTTTGTCAGCTGCAGCATTTGATGTATTCTTAGATGAACCTGCCACTCAAAGCCCATTATTTGATTTACCAAATGTTATTTGTACTCCTCACCTTGGTGCCTCCACAAATGAAGCTCAAGAGAAAGTTTCTTTGCAGATTGCAGAACAAATTTCTAACTACCTTGTAGATGGATCTGTAGAAAATACTCTAAACGCTCCATCCATGAATGCTAAGGAGGCTCCTATATTAGAACCATGGATTAAACTCGCCAAAGTATTGGGATCATTTGTTGGTCAAATGGCTGATTCTGCGATTACAGAAATAGAGATTGAGTATGTAGGTATGGTTGGTAAATTGAATATCTTCCCCATTACCTCGGCACTAGTGGCGGAATTACTTAGACCACTGGCTGGAAGTGGAGTAGTAAATATGGTGTCAGCGCCCCTTATCGCAAGGCAAAGAGGGATGAAAATTTCTGAAATCAGACGAGATGCACAAGGGGCATTTGGTTCCTACATTCGCCTGATAGTCAATTCTGTAAATTTGCAGAAGTCAGTTGCGGGCACTATTTATTCTGATGGAAAGCCTAGATTCATTCAAATTAAGGGTATCAACTTGGAAGCAGAACCAGCTTTTCACATGCTGTATACAACTAACAAGGATATTCCAGGCTACATAGGTGCTCTTGGAACTGTACTTGGTGAAGCTCAAGTCAATATCGCAACTTTTGCTCTTGGTAGAGATACGAAAAATGGTGAAGCAATAGCCTTATTGGGAGTTGATGAGGCAGTAGGAAATTCGATAATTAAGAAGATAGAGAATCTTCCTCAAGTGGCTAAAGCTAGAGCTTTAAAATTTCCACAAAAGTGAATAATGTGGTTGAGAAGCAGGGACTAATTACTTAAATGCTCTTTGATATGTGCTTTGAAAGGACTTTTAATGACTAATGTCGTGGTTGTGGGCTGTCAGTGGGGAGATGAAGGAAAAGGAAAATTAGTGGATTACCTAAGCGGGAAAGCTGATGTTATTGTAAGGTTCCAAGGAGGAAATAATGCAGGTCATACTATAGTCATTGATGAGAAAATTTTTAAATTGTCTCTATTGCCTTCTGGAATAATAAGGAAAGGGAAATTGTCAGTCATTGGTAACGGCGTTGTACTTGACCCTTGGGCATTAAGAGAAGAGATCGAGACCTTAGCTAAATTAGGTGTTAATGTTACTAAGGACAATTTACTCATTGCAGAAAATGTACCATTAATCTTGTCTTTTCACAAAGATTTAGATTTTTTAAGGGAAGAAAGGGCAGGTTCTACAAAGATTGGGACTACCGGAAGGGGTATAGGGCCCGCCTATGAAGATAAAGTGGGTAGAAGAGCCATTCGCTTGTCCGACCTAGAAAATCCCAAGGTTCTCCGGGCCCGCTTAGAAAGATCCCTAGAACATCACAATATTTTGAGAAAAGGATATGGTAAATCAATTATAGAAGAAGGAGAAATCTTGAATCGACTAGAAGAGATTTCAACTTTTGTTTCAAAATTTTCGAATCCAGTTTGGAGAGTCTTAAATGATAAAAATAAAGAAGGTGCCAATATTTTATTTGAGGGTGCGCAAGGTAGTCTTCTAGATGTTGATTTTGGAACTTATCCGTTCGTGACATCCTCTAATACAATGGCTGCGTCATCATCACTGGGGTCTGGTTTTGCCGCTCAAAAAATTGATTTTGTGTTGGGGGTAGTTAAAGCTTATACGACAAGAGTGGGCGAGGGCCCTTTCCCTACAGAACTAAAGAATGATAAAGTTGGTTTGCACCTGGAAACGGTTGGTCATGAAAAGGGGACTGTCACAGGGAGAAAACGAAGGTGCGGTTGGTTTGACGCTAGTTTAGTCAAACAAAGTTGTATTCTAAATGGAGTTAATGGGATAGCTATAACTAAATTAGATGTTCTAGATGGTTTGAAAGAATTGAAGATTTGTGTAGGTTATGAGATACATGGTAAACTTCATGGATACTTGCCATCATCTATCCATTCATTTGAGGAAATCAAACCTGTTTATGAATCCTATGAGGGATGGGATGACACCACTGAAGGCATTTCTTCATTTGAAAAATTGCCAAGTAGTGCTATTACATATTTAAGGAGAATAGAAGAATTGGTCGGATGCCCAATCAGCTCAATTTCTACATCACCTGAAAGGGAAGACTTGGTCCATATCAGAGATCCTTTTGAGAAATCAATTAAATAAATGAACATAATCTATAGAAAAAAGCTGGCTTATTTTATTCTATTCATTTTTCTTCCTACTTACATAGTGTTTGTGGTGACTATCATTTCTTTTTTGGATCGCTTCAATATATGGGTTGAATTATTTGTTTATGTCTTGTTGGGTATAGTATGGGTTTTCCCTTTTAAATTTGCATTTAAGGGTTTGGCCGCAAAGAAGGAAAAGAAATAGTCGTGAGGTAGGAACCCTCTCTATTTTGAATTAGAGCTGACTTTTTTCAAGGATTTTATGATGGTAAAAATCTTACAGAGATTTGATGAACCTATAACAATTGTTGGAGGCGGGGAGTTTGTTCCCGATATTTTTGAGTATTCTTTAAAATTAGGAAAAGAGTTGATTGCGGTTGATGGTGGTCTTAATTATCTAAATCCTAAACGGCATTTCCCACTATGGATACTTGGGGATTTGGACTCGGCAATCGATACGGAATCATGGGTGAAGGCCGGGTCTAAAATAAAATTATTGCCAGAACAGAATTCGACTGATTTTGAAAAGTGTCTATATTCGACTGAGGCACCGCTTTACTTGGCAAATGGCTTCCTAGGTCATAGAATTGACCACACATTGGCATCTTGTTCTACGCTAGTAAGCAGGAAGGACAAGAATATAATCTTACTGGGTAAAAGAGATATAATAATCCATATCAATAAGAAAATGAGGTTAGACTTGGAAGTCGGAACTAGATTGTCTCTTTTTCCTTTCAAAAAGGTTTGTGGAGTTCAAAGTTTTGGTTTGAAATACAGTATAGAAGGATTGGATTTTGCTCCAGGATCAGTGATAGGGACTTCCAACGAAGTCACTGAAGTAACAGTTGAGATGAATTTTGATGATACAGGCATGCTCTTAATCTTACCCAGAGAGTCCCTGTCTAAGGTTTTGGAATCATACGGGGTTGCATAAATTGTTAATATTCGATGACATTGTCTGCTGTGGCATGAACTGAAATACAATCATTTATCACATGCATTCCAGCCTATTCAAACCTGTTTCTTAATTGGGAGTATGATGAACTGCTTTTGCACTTCGTCTTACTTTTAGCATTCCAGGTAAATCAAATCTTTATTAAAAAGCGCGCAATACTTTTTCTAACGGCTTTTCAGCCTATTGGAATTCTATTATCGTTCCTATAGTCAAATGAGAAAAAATAATTTAACACATAGAAGGGATATGATTTTCTCAAAGGAAGGTACTTAAATTTGGCTGTAAACATCGAAAATATAAAAGAAGCAAGAAATTTACTAAGTAATCGGACAGTAATAACACCAGAAATAAGATCTAATTACTTAAGTAATCTAGTAGGAGGGAACGTATTCTTAAAGCTTGAAAATTTGCAGCATACATCTTCTTTCAAAGCTAGAGGAGCATTCATTTCTATTGATAGATTAGAGGAAAAAAAGAAAAAAAAAGGTGTAATCGCAATGTCTGCTGGAAATCATGCGCAGGCTGTCGCTTGGTGGGCTAAAGAGCAAGGTATAAATGCAACAATTATAATGCCAGAACAAGCACCTTTTTTAAAAGTAATGAAAACAAAAGAGTATGGTGGAAATGTTATTCTCAAAGGCAGGACTCTCGATGAGGCTCAAACATTCGTTAAAGAAAAAATTAAGGAAGAAGGTCTCACTCTAATACATCCATATGATAATCAAGATGTAATTTTAGGTCAGGGAACTATTGGTCTCGAATTTTTAGAAAAAATACCTGATCTTGATTGCCTGATTGTTCCAATTGGTGGCGGAGGCTTAATATCTGGTATCGCAGTAGCAGCAAAATCGATTAATCCGAAAATAAAAATTTATGGAATACAAACCAAAACATTTCCCACTATGTACAATTTATTTAAAAGCAAGCAACTTAACGTAACAGGCGATACACTGGCTGATGGAATAGCTGTTAAGATACCTGGTCATATTACTAGTTCCATAATTAAAAAATATGTAGACGACATCATTTTGGTGAATGAATTTGAAATTGAAAAGTCTATAAGCTCACTATTTGAAAATGAGAGGATTGTATCCGAAGGTGCTGGTGCAGTGGGTGTAGCGGCAATTATGAAGAGCCCTGAGTTGTTTGAAGGTTTAAGAATCGGTACGGTGATTTGTGGAGGAAATATCGATGCGAGGGTTTTTGCTAGTATTCTTAACAGAAAACTTTCACGAGACGGAAGGTTAGCTAAAGTTAGAATTGATATTCTAGATGAACCTGGGATGTTAGCTAGGATATCAAATTTAATTGCTGAAAATGGTGGAAATATTATAGAAATTTTTCATCAGAGAATGTTTCACGATGTTCCTGTGAAAAACGCAAAAATTGATGCCGTAATTGAAGCTCTAAGTATAAATCATATCAAAACAATCATTGATTCCTTAGAAAATGATGGATTTGTTGTTAACGAGATAAATGACAAATCATAGATGAATGAATACTTTTAACATGTGAACAACTTATTTGTTTTGATTTGGCTATAGAAAGAAAAGAAAACAGTATTTTTTAGGGTCTGTAACGTTTTGAGGAGACACGATGTCAAAGGATATCAATCTAGGTAAAGAAGCGGCAGCCAGGGAAGCATTGAAGTTGATTAAAACCGATATGATACTTGGTTTAGGCACTGGCTCAACTGCAAAGATATTTGTTGATTTATTGGCCGATAAATATTTCGAAGAGAAATTGAATATAAAGGTATTATCTACATCTTCAAGTACTGCCAGTCAGGCACGAAGATTGGGTTTGCCTTTAACTTCTTTAAATGATGTAGGCAGAGTAGATATTGTCGTAGATGGGGCCGATGAAGTTGACTCGAATTTAAACCTCATTAAAGGAGGAGGAGGGGCCCTTCTGCAAGAGAAGATAGTTGCTGAGTGTAGTGGAAAAATGATCGTAATAGTGGATGAGGGTAAGATAGTTACCAACCTTGGCAGGTTTCCTCTTCCCATAGAAATTATTAAATTTGGCAGTGAGTTCACTAGGCGGATGATCTTAGAAGAACTCGGAAATTTGGGGTGTGGGGATATTTGTGCTAACTGGAGGAAAAATGGCAAAGGGCTCTTTTTGACTGATGAAGGGCATTATATTTTAGACCTGAATCTCAATCAAATCAAAGATCCAATCCTCATGCATGACAAAATTAAAGCCATTACTGGAGTAGTTGAAACTGGTTTATTTATTAATTTAGCTAATCTCGTAATAATTGGGGATAATACGGGTCAATTTACATTGAAAGGACAAAGGTAACTCACCTTGGCAAAAGATGAATTTGATTTATTTGTGATTGGAGGCGGTTCAGGTGGAGTTAGAGCATCTAGATTGGCAGCAAACTTAGGTTTAAGGGTTGGTGTAGCCGAAGAATATAGGTTTGGAGGCACCTGTGTTATAAGAGGTTGTGTTCCTAAGAAGTTGATGGTTTTTGCCAGTGACTATGCCAGCAAATTCCAAGATTCAAAAGGTTTTGGTTGGAATTACCGATCTATGTCGTTTTCATGGAGAAAATTTTCTAACTCAATGCGATCTGAAGTTGACAGACTAGAAAAATTGTATGAAAGCATGCTCCATTCTTCAGGTGTTATCACATTCAAACAAAAGGCTAAATTGAATGGTCATAATTCTGTAATATTAAATGATGGGACAATTCTTAAGGCTAAATATATCTTGTTAGCAGGTGGAAGTGGTCCTAGCAGAATTTCTATTCATGGAGAAAATTTAGCGATATCTTCTAATGAAATCTTTTCTTTAACGGAATTGCCCAAGAAATTGCTAATTATCGGTGGGGGCTATATAGCCTGTGAGTTTGCATCCATCTTTAATGGATTAGGTGTAAATGTAAGACAAATTTATCGTGGTGAAAAGATACTTCGAGGTTTTGATAATGATATTAGGAATCATGTAGAAACCTGTATGAGAAACCGAGGGGTTAATATTACAAATAATGTACAGCTAAAGAGCATCAATAAAGTGAAAAATGGACTTGAGGTTTATCTCTCTAACGGGCAAAAAGAAATTTCAGATCAGGTGTTATTAGCTGTGGGACGTCAACCAAAAGTTGAGGACCTTGGTTTAGATAAAGTCGATCTTAGGTTAACAGAAAATGGAGCCATTTACGTGGATCAATTTCTAAAAACTTCGATTGATTCAATATATGCAGTGGGGGACATCACTGATCGCCTCAATTTGACTCCTGTGGCAATTAAGGATGCTGTGGCATTTATTAACACAGTTTTTTGTGAGAAAAAAACAGTACCAGATCATGATCTTGTGCCGACTGCGGTATTCACTAGACCTGAAGTTGGAACAGTAGGGTTAACCGAGGCGGAGGCTATCATTAAACACAAGATCAAAATTTTTAAAACTTCTTTTTCCCCTATGGGAAACAGGATATCATGTAGGGAAGAACAAATTCTTATGAAGCTAATTGTATGCCATAAAACTGACAAAGTTTTGGGTTGCCATATTGTAGGAGAAGGAGCGAGTGAGATGATTCAGATTTTTGGGATTGCTATAAAAATGGGAGTAAAGAAAAGTGATTTGAATGCAACTTGTGCTGTCCATCCGACCATAGCAGAAGAGATAGTAACCCTCAAATAATTATAAGCCTTGAAATTTCACCATTCAAGCACACTTTAGTTTAAATAGTGAAGGATATATAAAATGCCGTATAAAGACGACTCTGAAGGCCCTTGGGGGTCTGGAAAGAAAAAAGGTTCTAAAGATAATACTAACAAGAGCCCCTGGGGTGGTAATGGTTCTGATAATGAAAAGGGAGATGGTAGTATACCAGAGATTGATCAAATTGTCAGAAAAGGGCAGGAGCGCCTCAAGGTTTTAATGGGTGGTAAAGGTGGTGGAGGCCCCAGCGGTGGTGGGGGTTCGGGTTCCGGAGGAGTCCCCAACTTTGGGAGAGGAAGTATTTCTTTAATTGCACTAGTATTGATAATCATCTGGGCATTTTTATCATTCTACACAGTAAAACCCGAAGAGAGATCTATAGAGCTTTTTTTCGGTAAGTACTATGACACTGGTGAATCAGGTCTAAACTTTGCTCCATGGCCTTTGGTCACGCACGAAGTTCTAACAGTTACAAGGGAAAACACTGAGGATATTGGAGTAGGTGGCCGAGGTGGAAGACAAGATGAAGGTTTAATGTTAACAGGTGATGAGAATATTGTGGACATTGATTTCCAGGTGGTTTGGAATATTTCTGACCCATCTAAATTTTTGTTTAATTTAGCGGATCCAAAAGAGACCATAAGAGCTGTTTCTGAGTCCGCTATGAGAGAAGTGATTGGTCGATCTCAACTTAGTCCAATACTAAATAGAGATAGAGCTCTAGTCAGTGCTGATGTCCGGGCATTGATTCAAAATATCTTGGATTCTTACAACAGTGGGGTTAACATAGTGCGTTTAAATTTTGATCGTGCAGATCCTCCGGCTGAAGTTATAGATGCTTTTAGGGATGTTCAGGCAGCAGAGCAAGAGCGTGATACGCTCGAAAAGAAAGCGGATGCGTATGAATACCAGGCATTAGCTCAAGCTCGAGGAGAAGCAGAACAGCTCAAACAAGAAGCTGAGGGATATAGAGCTAGGGTTGTAAATGAGGCAACTGGTGAGGCAAGTCGGTTTATTGCCATTTATAACGAATATGTAGAAGCCAAAGACGTGACGAGAAAGCGCTTATATATAGACTCAATGGAACGCGTTCTAGGTGATGTTGATAAAGTCATTTTGGATCAAAAATCAGAGAGCGGGCAAGGCGTAGTGCCATATTTGCCCCTGAACCAACTTAAAATTGGAGGTAACAACTAATGAATAAATCTTTAATCCTCCTAATATTTTTTGCAGTTATTCTCATCGGGGTGACCTCCTCCATTTTTGTCGTTGATGAAAGAGAAAAAACCCTTGTTCTGCAATTTGGACAAGTGAAAAGTGTTAAGACAGAACCAGGCATTAAATTTAAAATACCATTTATCCAAAATGTGGTGAGATATGATGATAGAATTCTTTCATTAGATACAATGCCACTAGAGGTCACGCCACTTGATGACAGGCGTTTAGTGGTAGATGCTTTTGCACGGTATCGAATTGTTGATGTGGTGATGTTTAGAAAAGCCGTTGGCACAGGTGGAACGGCTTCTGCTGAGGTCAGACTTGAAAGAATATTAAACGCATCATTGAGAGAGGTACTCGGTTCAGTAACATCTAATGCCGTGACATCAGCTGATCGAGTGGATTTAATGACTAGGATTCGAGATTCTGCCATCACAGAAGCGGCTGGTCTGGGAGTGGAGATAGTAGATGTTAGAATTAAGCGTGCTGATTTACCAACACAAAATCTGTCGGCCACTTTTCAAAGAATGCAAGCAGAGAGAGAGAGAATGGCTGCTGATGAAAGAGCACGTGGTAGAGAAGCAGCTCAACGTGTTAGAGCTTTAGCCGATAGAAAAGCAGTTGAGATAGTTTCAGAAGCGCGTCGAGATGCTGAAATAATTAGGGGTGAAGCTGATGCTGAGACGACTCGTCTTTTAGCAGAGGCTTTTGGACGTGATCCCGAGTTTTATGCGTTTGTGAGGTCATTAAAAGCCTATGAAGGTTCAATGACGGGAAAAAATACGACCATTGTACTTAATCCGGACTCTGAATTCTTTGATTACATAAAGGAAAGTGGGTCAAAGTGATAGACAAAATTTTGTTTGCTTTGGGTTCAGTAGCTGTATTTGAAGGATTTTTTTTGGCTATTGCCCCTGGACGCATACCGAAGGTTTTGGAAGTTTTGAACAAATTTACTAAAGTGGAGCTATCTAGAATTGGACTCATAGTCATGGCTGCGGGTGTAGCCATACTGATGATCACAGATTTTTAGTTTAGACTAAATAAGCAACTGATTGGTAACTAAATCTAGAGGTTAAGTGAAAACCAAAATAATGGGTTTGTGGAGTGGGAATGTCGACAATTATTTTGAATAAAAAAAAATCTAACAAGTTAATTTCATTTAGTTATATATCTGGAAGCCTAATAAAACTTCTCTTAGTTCTATTTTTTTCAATACTTGGCAATATTGCCAGTATTGCCAAAGACTTGCCAGATAGTTTTGCAGATTTGGTGGAAAGATTGAGCCCAGCTGTGGTAAATATTACTACTACTGCTGTAGTTCCGCAAAGAGAACAGTTTAACCCAATGGTTCCAAGGGGGTCTCCTTTTGAGGAATTTTTTAGAGACTTCATGGAAAAACAACAACCAGGAGATCAGCAACCAAGGCAACAGAGGCGTGGTACGGCATTAGGATCTGGTTTTATCATTTCTCCTGATGGATTATTGGTTACAAATAATCATGTCATAGAGAATGCAGATGAAATAAAGATTGAAATTCTAAATGGATCTACTTTAGAGGCCAAGGTGCTTGGGACAGATCCTAAAACTGATATAGCTTTGCTTAAGGTTAATTCAGAAAGTGATCTTCCGTATGTTAAATTCGGTAACAGTGATAAATCAAGGGTAGGGGATTGGGTTTTAGCGATTGGTAACCCATTAGGTCAGGGATTTTCAGTTTCTGCAGGAATAATTTCTGCCCGAGGAAGAGATTTACAAGGCCCTTATGATGATTTTATACAGACAGATGCCGCTATAAATAGGGGAAATTCAGGGGGTCCTTTATTTAATACTGATGGAGAAGTAATAGGTGTGAATACTGCGATATTATCTCCGAATGGCGGTTCAATAGGTATTGGATTTTCAATGTCTTCAGCAGTAGTAGAGAAAGTAATTGATCAACTGCGTGAATATGGGGAAACCCGAAGGGGCTGGTTAGGGGTTCGGATTCAAAATTTGAACGAGGAAGTAGCAGAAGCATTGGGTCTCGAAGATATAGGAGGTGCACTAGTCACAGATGTGCCAGGGGGGCCGGCACAAAAAGCTGGAATAAGGTCTGGCGATGTAATTGTAGAATTTGATGGAAAAAAGATTGAGAATAGCAGTGCATTGGTAAAGGTAGTTGGTGATAGCGAAGTTGGAAAAGAAGTTAAGGTTTTAATATGGAGGGAAGGTGCTGAAAAGATAATTTCTGTAGTGTTGGGTCGTCTTGAAACCGTTCAAATTTCTGACAATAGGTCAGATAATCAGGATCAGAAGATATTGTATTTTGCTGGTATGAGTCTGGTTAGTATCAGCGATGATTTAAGAAAACGTTTTGATATACCGGAAGAAGTCACGGGTGTCTTAGTAACTGAGGTTAAAGATGATTCGGCAGCTAGAGCTAGGGGCATAAATGTTGGTGATATAATTCAAAAAGTGGACCAAGTTGAAGTTGATTCACCCTCTTCAATTGTAAAAATGGTTGATGAGGCAAAATCAAAAAACAAAATGTCAGTTTTATTACTGGTAAAAAGAGGAATGAATGGGAGGTTTGTGGCTATTCCAGTAGGAGAGTAAAGTTAAACTATAGCTTGTATCATATTAGGTCAGCCTAATTCTGAAGATATTTTTTCTATTTCTTTTAATAGATAAGAAAGATTGTCTATTCTTTTAGTTATAATATTTACTAATGGGCCATTCTTTTCTATGTAGCCAGTGATTTTAAGGAGGTTTCCAGTAATAATATAGTAGCGATATCTGTAATATAAGTTTTCCCAACAAATAATATTTGCTGTCCCACTTTCATCTTCAAGAGTAAGAAAAGTAACACCATTGGCAGTACTTGGTCGTTGATTAATTATCAACAATCCTGCAATAGATACTATAGACTTTTCAGGTAATTTTGAAAGTTCAGAGATTTTTATAATAGATGGGGTCTTGTCACTGTTATAGCACATGAGAACATAAGTAGAACATTTTATATTTTGATACAATATTTCTAATAGTAATTTAGTATATTTTAGGTTAAAGATTTTCTCGGGAGAAAAAATGCCAAAAATAACGTACATCACTTTCAATGGAGAAGAGCATACAGTCGATGTGCCTGTGGGCCTAACGGTAATGGAAGGAGCTAGGGACAATAATATACCTGGAATTGAAGCTGATTGTGGTGGGGCCTGTGCATGTTCTACTTGCCATGTCTATATTGATGAAAATTGGCTTGATAAGCTACTCCCTATAGATGATATAGAAAAAGATATGCTTGATTTTGCTTATGATCCAGACGAAAAAACCTCTAGATTAACTTGCCAAATTCAAGTCACGGAAGATCTTGAAGGTCTGGTGGTTAGAATGCCAGAAAAGCAAATCTGAACTACAAATCATTTCTTAAAGTACTTAAAACCAATGTCATTTCTGTAAAAACCACTTTCCCATTGGATAATAGTTAATGCGTCATAAACTTTTTTTCTCGCACTTTCCAAGTCTTTTGCCCGTGCTGTTACGCTTAGTACTCTTCCTCCACTTGATACTAGCTTTCCTTCTTTAAATTCTGTTCCGGAATGAAAAACTTGAATTTCCTCATCGTCATCCAAACTTTCTAATCCGGAAATCTCTTTCCCTATTTGAAATTCCCCGGGGTATCCTTTACTCGCAATTACTACAGTTAATCCAATATCATTAGCAAAATTAATTTTGGTTCCTAGGAGTTTCTTTTTTGCGCAATTTAATAGAATATCTAAAAGTTGAGCACCTAACCTTATTGCCAAGACTTGGCATTCTGGGTCACCAAGGCGTGCATTATATTCAATGAGGAGAGGTTCTTCCTCCACTATCATTAGACCCGCATATAAAATTCCACAGAAAGGGGTGCCATTCTTTTTCATTTCATCTAGAGTTGGCTTAACAATTCTATCTAATATTTTTTTTTCAATTTTTGGCGAAATATTAGACGCTGGGGAAAATGCCCCCATACCTCCGGTGTTTGGACCACGATCATTATCAAAAGCCCTTTTATGATCTTGAGCGCTTCCCAAAGGAAGCATGCTGTCTCCATCAGTTAAAATAAATAAGCTAGCTTCTTCACCATGAAGAAATTCTTCAATAACAACTGACTTGGAGCCTGGTTTTGATGATTGAAATATTTTCTTAAGAGCTACAGTTGCCTCTTGTGCCGTCTCGGCGATAAAAACACCTTTTCCTGCAGCTAAGCCATCATCCTTGATCACATAAGGTTTTGTGAATTCATTTAAAAAAATGAGAGCTTCGTCCTCTGAACTTGCAAGCTTATACTTGGCTGTTGGAATATTTCTTTTGTTACAAATCATCTTTGTAAATGTTTTGGAGGACTCTAGGATTGCAGCATTTTTTGTCGGCCCGAATGAAAGTATTCCATTCTTCTCTAAAACATCCACTAGACCGTTGGCTAATGGGTTTTCAGGACCTATCATAACAAAATCAATCGCCTGATCTTTACAGAAATTTAATATTTTACTATTGTCTAAGATGTCTATTTGCTTACATTTTGCTATGGATGCAATCCCGGCATTTCCTGGGATACAGTAAAGTTCATTACATTTGGGATTTTGTTTAAAGGCCCATGCTAGAGCATGCTCACGTCCGCCACTACCAATTAATAATATTTTCAAAGTTACTCCAAACCAGCTAAATTCAAGAGAATCACCTAATGAGAAATTGTCAGTATCTTAACTTAGGAAGCTCCAATAAGAATAGGATAAAACTTAATTGACCGATGAATTAACAAATCTTAAGGAGTTTTCTGTTAGCGAAATATCAGGTGTGGTTAAAAGACATGTCGAAGATGGTTTTCCTTTGATCAAAGTTAGAGGAGAATTAGGCAGAGTATCAAGACCAGCCTCTGGCCATATTTATTTTGATTTGAAAGATGATCGATCTGTCCTAGCAAGTATAATTTGGCGAACAACAAGAATAATTCAGTCGGAATTTATCGAAGAGGGTTCGGAAATTATAGCAGTTGGGAAGCTCACAACTTTCTCGGGGCAGAGCAGGTATCAGTTGATTGTTAGCAACATTTTTCCAGCTGGAACCGGAGCATTGATGGCTATGCTTGAGAAGCGCAAAGAACAATTCCTTAAAGAAGGTCTTTTCGAAAAAGATAAGAAAAAGCCCTTACCATTTTTACCTGAAATCATTGGAGTAGTGACTTCAGAAACAGGTGCCGTATTTAAGGATATTCTCCATCGTTTAAGAGAGAGATTTCCAAGGCGGGTAATAATCTGGCCAGTACCCGTTCAGGGCGAGGGCAGTGCAGAGAAAATAGCAGAAGCGATAACTGGGTTTAATTTGTTACTTAAGTCTAGTAAATCTCCAAGGCCAGATTTATTAATAGTTGGTCGGGGAGGAGGTTCTCTTGAAGATTTATGGTGTTTCAACGAAGAAATAGTGGTGCGTGCTGTAGCCCAGAGTGAGATTCCAATAATTTCTGCCGTCGGTCACGAAACTGATACGACTCTGATAGACTATGTTGCTGATATCAGAGCTCCAACACCTACTGCTGCTGCGGAGATTGCTGTTCCTGAACTTAAGAATTTATTGGGTAAAATAGATGACTTTGGAGGAAGATTAAAGCGCCCTGTTTTCTTAAGATTGGAAAATATAAGAAAAAATATGACACATACTAAGAAGAGTATGGAAAATGTAAAATATATTCTTTCTGAATATATTCAGCGCTTTGATATCTTGATAGTTCGTTTTCCTAACATTCTCAGAATGTACCTGCAGAAAAAAAAGGAACAGTTACTCCAGATGAGGGTAGCAGTTCTCGATTTAGACTTTGTGAAGAGAGATTTAAAAACAAAGAATAGATTGTTGAGAGATTTAGGGAGAGTGCTGAATCAGCGAATTGAAGCTGTGCATAAGAGCAAAAAAAATATGCTTTTTAGTCATTCTAGACTGCATGATAGTTTGGGCTATAAGAGGACCTTATCTAGAGGTTATGCAATTGTGAGGGATAAAAATATGAAGCTGGTGAGGAATAAGGCTGAGGCAGGCAAGGAAAAACATCTCCATATTGAATTTAGCGAAGGGCTTATAGCCGTAGAGGTCAAGGAAACCAAATGAAAATCGTAGTATAAATAGCACAGATTTTATGGTTCAAGTAATAACGATTGAACTAAAAAATAACTAATGAGATAAGATGGCATACCAAATGACAAGCGAGCACCTAGGTGCAAAATACTGGTTAAGACAATGAAATTTTTTAAAAAGTTGAAAGAAAAGCTTTTTTCTACCTCTTCCAAACTTGGAGGTGGTATAGAAGAATTAATTGATCCTAAAGCAAAGAATTTGGGAAAAAAGAATGATGAAAATTTAGTTTCTAAAGAAATTAGGCCCACAGGCGCCGATGCTAGAGATTCAAAAAGTTTCGTCAAGAATGAAAAAGATTCTGAATCAAATGATAAGACCCTGGTAAGAAACAAGAAGAAGAACACTGGTTTCATCAAGAAAATAATGTCTTCAGTTGAGTCTATATCGAGAAGAAGGAGGTTAGATGAAAGCATGTTGGAAGATTTAGAAGACCTTTTGATTACCTCAGATATAGGAGTGAACACTTCTGCATTAATAGTAGAGAGAATTCGAAAGGAAAATTTTTCAAAGGAATTGAGTGTTGAGGAACTTAAGGATCTTATCAGTGTGGAGATATACAATATTATGAAGACGTCTGGGGATTTGCCCAAATATAATGAAGGCAAGCTAAATATTTGGCTTTTTGTTGGTGTTAACGGGTCAGGCAAAACTACAACAATAGGCAAGATAGCAAACCAAGAAAAAGAGAAGGGTCGAAAAATAATTATAGCTGCGGCTGATACTTTTAGAGCTGCAGCAGTAGATCAGTTATTGATATGGGGTAAACGTTCCGGGATTCCGATGGTTAAAGGTGAGGAAAAAAGTGATCCAGCATCCGTAGTATTTAAAGCTATTGAAAAGGCTAGGAAAGACGGAAGTGATTTACTCATGATTGATACGGCAGGTCGATTGCAAAACAAAGCTGATTTGATGCAAGAATTAGAAAAAATTATAAGAGTAATTAAGAAGCAGGATGATACAGCTCCTCACAATGTCATATTAGTCTTAGATGCCAATTCAGGACAAAACATACATTCCCAGGTAGATACCTTCTCCAAATCAGCTGGCGTCACGGGTATAATCATGACTAAATTAGATGGAACTGCCAAAGGTGGAGTTTTAGTTGCATTGGCAGATAAATTTAGCCTACCAATACATTGTGTTGGCTTAGGTGAGAAGCTAGAAGATCTAGAACCTTTTGATCCAAAGTTATTTGCTAATGCCATAGTAGGATTAGAGAACGCGACGCAGACATGAAGACTCATTTAATTGGCTAATAAGGATGAATGTGTTTGGCTACTCAAACAAGTTGATGTTTTAATGAACAATTAAAAAGGATTTTTTTCGGATGGAAGAAAAAGAAGTAAATAAACCATTTTCTAAACTGGTTTTAGAGCTAGGGCCATTGATCATTTTCTTTGTATCTTATTATAATGCACCAATCCCGGAAAGTATGGTAAAAGACTCTGCTCAGGCTGACATTTTTAAGATCATTTTTGCGACCAAAATATTTGTGCCGACGATCTTGATTGCACTTTTTCTAGGTTGGTGGCAGACGCGTCAACTTGCTAAAATGCCTCTAGTCACAGCTATTTTAGTAGTAGTTTTTGGAGGACTAACTATTTGGTTGAACAACCCAGTTTTCATAAAAATGAAACCTACAATGATTTATCTTATCTTTTCAGCAGTTTTAGGTTTTGGAATTATTAAGAGAAAAGCCTATCTCAAATATTTGATGGGTTCCGCAATCCTCCTGACTGAAGAAGGCTGGATGAAACTAAGTAAAAGATTTTCAGTTCTTTTTCTTTTATTAGCGATAGGGAATGAAATAGTATGGAGAACTTTTTCCCAAGATTTTTGGGTCAATTTTAAGACATTTGGTCTCCCTGTTATTCTTTTAGTTTTTATGATTTCACAGGTTAAATTATTGAGCACTTATTCTTCTGATCCGGTCAAGAATGATATAAAATCACAAGATTAATGAAGTAAACCTTTAATAGTTTTTTTATATATGTCTTCAGTTATGGGACCTGGGTGTCTAAAAATTATCTTTCCTCCTTGGTCCATAATAAATGTTTCTGGAACACCATAAACACCCCACTCAAGGGCATTTCTCCCATTAGGGTCACGTCCCAGCTTACTAAAAGGATTACCATATTTAGTCAGAAAATTTAAGGCAGATAACTCCTTGTCTTTGTAATTTACCCCAATTATTTTTACATTTTCTATCAAGGAAATTTTATCAAGCTGAGGGTGCTCAGCTCTACAAGGTGGACACCAGCTAGCCCAGAAATTGATGAGGGTAATTTGTTTTCCGTCCATAGGTTGCAAGTCTTCTTCAGTAACTCTAGGAAGCTTTCCTAATGGATTCAAAATAAGAGGAGGAGGTTTTTTGCCAATGTATGTAGATGGCATATTATCACTATCATCATTTTTTAATGCGGCTAGAGCTAGGGTTATTAGTAATAAGAATATGGTTAATGGAATTATCTTAATCCAATTAATCATTTTTGGTATCGCTGCTTTTTTCCTGTTCAATGAGAAGCAACTCCTTTCTGACCTTTTTTGATTTTAGCACAGTTTGAATTATTAAGGTTATTATTAGAAAGCCGGTACCACTATAGGCTGATAGTATTGTCCAGGTATATTTTCCAAAATCTATCATTTTTCTGAATTTCTTCTCATCAGACTGGTCATTCTTTTAATTCTAATCTCCGTGCGAGTTCTGATTAATAAGAGAGTTAAGAAGAGAGAAAAAAATCCGAACAAACATACCAAAAGGGGGAGATAAAAAACATTGGAGATATTCTCTTCTTTATCTAACGACAGAGATGCTCCTTGGTGCAAGCCTTGACTCCAAAAAAGAACTGCATACCTGGACAGCAGCGCAAAGATTGACCCAATTATGCAGAGTAATGCTGACAAATCACCAACTTTTTCATTATACTCCAGCGCAGACCATATGCTTATATATCCAATATAAAACATTAAAAGGATGGCAAAGGATGTCAGTCTAGGATCCCAAACCCAATAAGTCCCCCAGATTGGTTTGCCCCAAATAGCTCCAGTTAAAATAGCAACAAGGGTCATTATAAGACCAATTGGGGCAGCAGCTTTAGCCGCTAGAAGACTCACGTGGTGTCGGCGTACTAGCCAAATAATTGAGGTAATTAGCATCATAATATAGATATTAATGGCAAGAAATGCGCTTGGAACATGGATATAAATGATCTTTACAGCAGAACCTTGACGGAAATCGTCTGGTGTAAAGAAGATACCCCAGGAGACTCCTACACCCAGGCTAAATATGGTAACAATTGCCAATAAAGGAATTAACTTACTCGATATTGAGACAAAGCGTTTTGGGTTAGCAATTTCCCATATTGATCTTTTACTGTTATGCATCAAGTACTTTCTAAGTGTAATGAACTTTTATAATCATGGAAGTAATGAAAGGTGTTATTGCAATGCAAACCAATGAAATAGCAAGTAGAATTAAGAATGCACTGGAATCATAGATGGAATTGGTTATTAGCATGGAAATCTTAATACCAAACAATAATATGGGCAAAAAAGTGGGTAATATGAAGATAGATAATAATAAGTGACTACCTCTTTCCCCTAAAGTCAGAGCAGCACCAATAGTAGAAATAAAACTAATAGCTGGGGTTCCTATAAGCATAACAAGTAATATCCACAAAGCAGAGTGAAAGGTTATTCCAAGAGGAATACAAACCAGTGGCGTCAACACCATCATAGGCAGGCATGTTGTAAGCCAGTGAGTTATAGCCTTTACAACTATTATGGTTTCTAATGATATTGGAGAAAGCATTAACCAATCAAGGGTCCCGTCATCAAAATCTATTTGGAACATAACTTTTACTGATAACAGAGCTGATAGAGCCAAAGCAACCCACAAAATTGCCACAGAAGTGGCCGATGTTTTTACTCCAAATTGGCTGATACTGATACTGGTAGTCAAAATAATAATTATGAAAAAACATGTGGACAATAATAGACTCTTGCCAGTAGTAGAAAACTTCATTTCATGACTTAATAAATATATATATGGTTTCATTTTTTTTTATAAGAATGGATCATTTTGCTCAGTTAAAGATTTTTTGATAGTTAGTAGAATTTCAAAACTTGGTTTAATTCCTATGTTGTCATGAGTAGCTATAAGGGCTGAACCTCCATTGTTACAATGGTCTTTTAAAGATTCTTTAAATAGTTGAATATTACTGTCATCTAGAGACACTGTCGGTTCATCTAAAAACCAAAATCTTTTCTTCTCTATAGATAGGCGGCTTAGAGCCACCCTCCTGCGCTGCCCTTCGGAGCACTGGTATAGCTTTTTCCTTAGAATTGAACTAACCTTCATTGGGTCAGATTCAAAGTCGTACGTATTCTGTGAAATTCCTTGCCAAAATAATATTTGCTCGATTACGGTTAGTTGGGGCTTAATTACATTTTCATGACCAAGGTATAAGAAGTTTTCTGCACGAATTTCTCTGTTATTAGTGATGTCCTGGTTATCAAGGTTTATAGATCCAGTTTCAGATTTCAAGAATCCCACCAATAATCTCATTAGTGTAGATTTTCCAGACCCATTTGCTCCTTTCACAAAACATATAGAACCAGAATTAATGGAAAAATTAATTTCAGAGAATATTAAGCTTTCACCTCGTTTAAATGATAAAGAGTGTCCAGTTAACTTCATTTTAAAAATCTATGAATGCTTGAAATTTTTCTGATACTATTTGAAATCTAGGAAGTAAATGTTTATTACACATAATAGAATTTTATGAAACAGGTTAAGATTTGGAAATTGCGAAATTTTAGCTTTTTAACGATACTTTGATCTTCTAGAGAGGCAGTATCTGGAGTAATAGTGATGATTACAGTTGGAAACAACTCGTTAAACTGTAGAAGAAAGTTTGGCCTAGCTGGGGAAGAGTACACCTACTATTCGATTTTAGCATTAGAAGAGAGTGGTTTTGGAGATTTTGGTAAGTTACCAGTTTGTTTAAAAGTTCTTTTGGAAAACTTATTAAGGTTCAATTTTGAGGAAGAAACTGGTATCAATCAGATAAAAGCATTTAGATCTTGGCTAGAGAACTCAGGACGATATAGCGAAGAGATATCTTTCAGACCCTCTAGAGTCTTAATGCAAGATTTTACTGGGGTCCCAGCAGTGGTCGATCTCGCGGCGATGCGTGACGCAATGGTTAAATTAGGCGGTGATCCAAAAAGAATTAATCCGCTAAGCCCAGTAGATTTAGTAATTGATCATTCTGTGATGATTGATTTTTTTGGGACAGCAGATTCATTTAGCAAAAATGTGAAGAGAGAATATGATAGAAATCTAGAGCGATATAGTTTTCTGAAATGGGGTCAGCAGGCTTTTCGGAATTTTAGAGTCGTACCTCCAGGTACTGGGATATGCCATCAAGTTAATTTGGAGTACCTTAGCAAGACAGTTTGGACAGATGTGGACCAAACTGGCAATTTGATAGCCTATCCTGATACTCTCGTGGGTACTGATAGTCATACCACAATGGTTAATGGGTTAGCAGTTTTAGGTTGGGGTGTTGGAGGTATCGAGGCTGAGGCTGCTATGTTAGGACAGCCCATTTCCATGCTTCTACCAGAAGTGATCGGTGTGAAATTAACTGGGCAGATGTGTGAAGGTGTAACGGCTACGGACTTAGTTTTAAAAATAGTGAAGGTTTTACGGGACTACGGTGTAGTTGGTAAATTTGTTGAATTTTTTGGTGAAGGCCTAAAAAGCCTTAAACTGGCTGATAGAGCTACGATAGCTAATATGGCTCCAGAGTATGGGGCAACGTGTGGTTTTTTCCCAGTCGATCAAGAAACCTTGAAGTATCTTCAACTATCAGGCAGAGAAAGAAAACTAATTGATTTAGTTGAAAATTATTCAAAAGAAAATGGCATGTGGGGTGGTTCAGAATATGATCCCACCTACACTGATATTATAGATCTTGATGTTAGTGAGATAGTACCGGCAATTTCAGGGCCAAAGAGACCACAAGATCATGTCCCATTAGTGGCCGCCAGTAGAGCTTTCAATCAGGAGTTACATAAAACATATGGTCAGCAAACTAAAAATAAGGTTGTAGTGCAAGGCAAAAATTTTTCTTTGGATTCTGGAAAAATTGTCATAGCAGCTATTACTTCCTGTACTAACACTTCTAATCCTAGCGTGATGATTGCAGCAGGATTAGTTGCGCGCAAAGCCAGGGCAGTTGGTTTAAAGCCCAAACCATGGGTTAAAACGTCATTAGCACCAGGCAGTAAAGTAGTTTCGGACTATTTGGTTAAGTCTGGTTTGCAGGATGATCTAGATTGGCTTGGATTTAATCTTGCAGGGTATGGATGTACAACCTGTATAGGTAATTCTGGGCCACTGGATTTAGAAATTTCCAAAGCAATTACCAAAGGTAAAATAATAGCAGTTTCGGTATTATCTGGTAACCGCAATTTTGAGGGTAGGATCAGTCCAGATGTAAAAGCAAACTATCTCGCATCCCCGCCACTAGTAGTAGCATATTCTTTAGTTGGTGACATCAGTGTAGATTTAATCAATGAAGCATTGGGACATGACAAAGATGGTTCAGAGATTTTTCTTAAAGACTTGTGGCCAACCTCTGATGAAATTAATCTTTTGTTAGACCAGGTAGTTACCCGGAAGTCATTCCAAGATCAATATGCTAGCGTCTTCGAAGGAGACAAGAATTGGCAATCAGTGGAGACAGTTTTTGGTGAAACATATTCATGGCCTTTAGAGTCGACTTATGTTCAAAACCCACCCTATTTTAAGAATATGGGAATGGAAAAAGGAAAACTAAATGATATAGAAAATGCTCGCATACTGGCCATTCTAGGTGACATGGTTACCACAGACCATATTTCTCCCGCAGGTTCTTTTAGAGCCGAACATCCAGCAGGAAAGTACCTAGTTGAAAGACAAATTCCCGAAAGACAATTCAATTCTTATGGTGCCAGAAGAGGCAATCATGAAGTCATGATGCGTGGTACTTTTGCAAATATAAGAATACGAAATGAAATGCTAAATGATGTTGAGGGTGGCTTTACAAGGGATCCAGAGGGGGATGTCAGCTCAATTTTTGATGCTGCTATGGCATTTAGCAAAGAGGAAACGCCGCTCGTAGTAATTGCTGGCAAAGAATATGGAGCGGGTTCTTCGAGAGACTGGGCAGCTAAAGGTACTTCTCTATTAGGTGTAAAGGCTGTAATTGCAGAAAGTTTTGAAAGAATTCATAGATCGAACCTTATTGGTATGGGTGTAATCCCATTTGAATTTGAGAAGGGTATGGACAGGAAAAAGCTTCGGCTAAATGGCTCAGAGAAAGTATCAATTTTTGGTCTTTCGGATTGCTTGGAGCCTTCTATGATATTGGGTGCAAGAGTTACCTACATTGGAGGAGATTCACTAAATTTTCAGGTGAAATGTAGAATAGATACCAGAGTTGAACTTGAATATGTCATGCATGGTGGGGTTTTACATTATGTCCTTCGTAATCTAGCGAAAGCAAATTGATTAAGTAATGAATTGGTAGACTGACAATGCAGCCATCTATTTTTCGTTTCAATGATACAAAGTGGTTATTGTTTTATATTATAGTGGTTCTTTCTTGGATAGGAATTTTTTTAATGATTTTTGAGGCAAATCGAGGAACTGAATTAGAAAATTTTTATGGATCAGAGCTTTTGGCTACTTTATGCAAACCTGTTGAGAGTTATAAAGATTGGCCGTATTCTTTTTTGATGTGGGCTCTCATGGGAGTTGCCATGATGGTTCCAACAGTGTATCCGACACTAGAAACTTATGATGATCTAGTATATACAGGTGCGGCTCCTAAACTCGGCTTCTTCTACATTCTGCTAGGTTTCATCATGATTTGGCTTGGTTTTGCAATCTTAGCATCTCTTTTTCAGGTTTTCTTAACAGAGCTACGTTTTTTGAGTTCTGACGGCAGGTTTATAAGTCCGTTAGCTTCTACAGTGCTTCTAATACTTGCAGGACTTTATCAATTTTCCAGTTTGAAAAAAGCTTGCTTACATCGTTGCCGACACCCTTTTACTTTCTTTTTAAACAACTGGAATGGAAGACCTGAGAATATATTCTTTATAGGATTAAGGATAGGAATATTTTGTTTGGGTTGTTGTTGGCTTCTTATGCTCTTGGCTTTTGTAGGTGGTATTATGAATATAGGTTTTATGGCAATTGCAACACTAGTGATGATTTGTGAAAAATTGCCAAAGTTTGGACAATATGTCACTTTGCCTTTATCAGTTTTACTTTTGATTTCCGGATCATTAGTTGCTATATCAAATTTCAACTAAAAGGATTGCATATGAAACCAGTACTNACATCTTTCCTAAAAAAGTGGAAAATTAAAGGTGAACTNATATTAAATTGTAACTGCACAGTTTTTTGTCCCTGCGTAGTGAGTCTAGGNAAACACCCTCCGACGGAAACATTCTGCCAAGCATGGACNGGAATAAGGATAGATGAGGGTTATTATGATAAATATGACTTGTCCGGGATCAATGTAGCTATGATGCTTGAAATACCTGGAAGAATGGCTAGAGGAAATTGGAAGGCTGCAGTCTTTATAGATGAAAATGCAAGTACGGAAGCATATGACGGTCTAATAAAAATTCTAAGTGGCCAGGCTCGTGGAACCACAGGGCTTTTCACTAAATTGGTTAGTGAAATAATAGGCGTAGAAAGAGCTCAAATTTCTTATCAAACAGATGGGAATACACGCCATCTTACTGTAGGAAATAAAATACAAGGGGCAGTTACTCCTATTGTAGGCAATGATCCTGAACAGGAAGTTACTGTAAATAATACAAGATATTGGATGGGCTCTGACATAACGGTAGCGCAAGCTGATAAAGGTCGGGTTAGGGCTTTTGCCAGAATATGGGATTTCAAAGGATTAAGTGCAGAAATTTGTCAAATTGACTGGCATGGCCCAAATTAAGAAGAAAAAGTTTTAAATATATTGGAGGAAAAATTGGCTAAAAAAGAAATTTTTGAGTTGGGAGAAAAACCAACATTAGGTGAGGTTCCGAAAAAAATGCATGCTTTTTTGGTTAGGCAGGATAGATTTGGTAAACCTATAGATTCATGGCAAAGAGAAATCATTGATGTACCAAAGCTGGGACCAAAAGATGTGTTGGTCTATGTGATGGCCACAGGTATTAATTACAACAATGTGTGGGCCGCTTTAGGGTATCCGGTAGATGTCATTGCAGATAGACAAAAGAAAGGTGAGCCAGAAGATTTTCACGCTGGAGGTTCAGATGCTTCTGGAATTGTATGGGCTGTAGGAGAGCAGGCAGAAGGTTTTAAAATAGGAGATGAAGTCGTTGTGCATTCTGGCTGGTGGGAACCAGAAGACCCTTGGGTCTTATCAGGAAAAGATCCTATGTTAGCTCCGAGCGTAAGAATTTGGGGATACCAGACGAACTATGGTTCCTACTGTCAGTTTGCAAAGGCCCAATCACACCAATTAAAGAAGAAACCTAAACATTTGAGTTGGGAAGAAGCGGCTTGCTATATGCTGTGTGCTTCCACTGCATATCGACAACTCATGGGATGGAACCCACATACGGTGGAAGAAGGGGATATTGTGCTTGTATGGGGAGCAGCGGGTGGTTTAGGAGCCTTGGCATTACAAATCGTATCTGCGTTGGGAGCCAAACCAGTTGCAGTAATCTCGGATGAAAGTAAGCGGCAATTTTGTATGGAAAAAGGAGCAATCGGTGTCATTAACAGGAATGACTTCGATCACTGGGGTGTTCTTCCTGCAACGGATGCCCCTGAATATAAAGCGTGGGTATCAGGCGCTAGATCTTTTGGAAAAGCGATATGGGAAATAGTAGGAGAACGGAAAAATCCAAAAATTGTTTTTGAGCATCCTGGTGAAGCAACATTACCTACGTCGTGTTTCATCTGTGACTTAGGCGGAATGGTTGTGATTTGTGCCGGGACATCTGGCTACAATGTTACTCTTGACCTTAGATATCATTGGATGCAGCAAAAAAGGCTACAAGGGTCTCATCTAGCTAATGATGAACAGGCTGAAGCAGTCAATGAATTAATCATCGCAAAAAGGGTTGATCCTTGTCTATCAAAAACCTATTCCTTTGATGAGATTGGACATGCCCATCAATTGATGCATGATAACAAACACCCTTATGGCAATATGGCATGTCTCGTGAATGCCCTTTCTATGGGGGAAGGAAGAACAGGTTGATATAATTCGTGTAATACTAATTATTCGAAGGATAGTAAGAAATTACATAGGTGGGATTATATCCAAACCATTTTTTCTGGAGGAATAAAATTTGAAATCGCTGGACACAGAATTTGTGAGGAGCCAGTTTCCTGCTTGCGGAAACGATGATTTAGCTGGCGCAAGTTTTTTTGAAAATGCTGGTGGTAGCTACATGCCATATCAGGTCATCAATAGGTTAGGACGTTTTCACTCGCAAAGGCGAGTGCAACCTTACTGGCCTTTCAAGTCATCAACTTTGGCTGGGAATGAAATGGATGAGTCAAGGATCCGGATGTCTGAGTTATTAAATATTCCTCCTGAAACCCTACATTTTGGATCTTCAACAAGTCAGAATACTTATGTTTTGGCAACCGCCTTTCGAGATCTAAAAACTGATAGAAGAGTAATTATTGTTACAAATCAAGATCATGAAGCTAACTCAGGGGTGTGGAGAAGGTTAAATCATTTTGGATATCAAATAAAAGAATGGAAAGTTCAAGAAGAGACTGGTCAGTTGCTTGTAGATGATTTAAAGGAACTGCTTGATGAAAATGTTTGTTTGCTAACCTTCCCACATTGTTCAAACATTATTGGGGAAATAAATCCGGTTAAAGAAATCTGCTCTCTTGCCAAGAAATTTGGTATATTAACATGCGTTGATGGAGTAAGTTTTGTACCCCATTCATTTCCAGACATTAGTGCATTAGGAGCAGACATTTATTTGTTTTCTTCATACAAGACTTATGGTCCTCATTTGGGCTTAATGTATGTCAATCCTGACTTGAATAGTCGCTTACCCTCACAGGGGCATTTTTTTAACGATCGTGACTCAACGAAAACCCTCACCCCGGCGGGACCAGATCATGCTCAGATAGCGTCTATAGCTGGGATAGTTGATTATGTGGAATTGATTGATAGGCATCATTTTGGAGAAAACTCCAATGGAAATCTAGGACAGGCTGCTAGAAGATTTGGTAAATTGCAACGGGATATGGAAACGATTCTTCTTACTGGCCTTATGGATTTTCTCAATGATAAAGAGGGTGTTCATGTCTTGGGTGATCCAAATATTAACATGAACCAAAAAGTTCCTACCATATCTATTCACGTGGGAAACCGGGGAGAAGAAATAGTGCAAAAATTGGCAAGTAAGGGTTTGATGGCCGGGTCTGGAGATTTTTATTCAGTAAGGCTTCTTAAGGCACTTAAGATAAAATTACCTGCTGGCGTGCTTAGGTTAAGCTTTGTGCATTATACCAAATCAGGTGATGTCGCTTCAATGATTCAGGCATTGGATGAAATATTATAAAAACCTGAGAACCTGATAGACCCAAATTTACCAATCGACTGGAAAAATATTTGAGTCCTATCAAAATAATTGTCGGCCGGAAAAATAAAAAAGGCTGTGAATCTTATGATTAATGGGTGATGAGGTATGAGTAAAAAAAGGATCGCAGTGATAGGTTCTGGGATATCAGGTTTAGGAGTATCCTATTTATTGTCAAGCAAACATGAAGTTCATCTCTTTGAAAAAAATGCCCGCTTTGGTGGCCATACTAATACAGTTACGGTTCCACTCCAGGGAAGAGAAGTGAAAGTTGATACTGGGTTTATAGTATATAATGATCACAATTATCGGAATTTTTCGAGACTTTTAAAGCACCTGAATATTAAGTCAAAGTGGTCGGACATGTCTGTGGGTTTTTCATTTGATGGGGGGAAATTTGAGTATGCTTGTGACAATCTAGGCAAGCTTTTTGCCCAGAAAAAAAATATATTCAACCTTAGTTATTTAAAATCTCTAACTGAAATCTTAAAGTTCAATAAAGAAGCCCCAAAGTTGTTAGATGCAGGGGATCTTTCAGGCTTAAGTATGGAAGATTTTCTCGCAAAATATGACTATAGCAGATTTTTTAAAGAACGTTTCATACTCCCCATGGCTGGGGCGATATGGTCTGCAAGTCTTGAAAAGGTTTTAGATTTTCCAGCAGAGAATTTCATTAGTTTTTTTAGGAATCATGATTTGATGACTGGTTTGGGGCAGGCACAGAAATGGCAAACTCTTGAAGGTGGATCTGAGCTATATGTCGAAGAAATCATCCGAAGGCTTGGAAAAAGACATAAAAAAAATGCTGAGGTTGTTCAGGTAAATCGAACTCAAAAGGATTGCGAAGTCATTTTCCTTAATGGAAGTATTAGAAGGTTCGATCATGTTATTTTTGCCATTCCTGCCCCTTCTATAAGAGCTTTACTTACTAACCAATCCACAACCGAGGTCTCAACGCTTTCAAAATTTAATACAACAAAGAACAAGGCAGTTTTACATTCAGACATGATATGTATGCCTAAAATGAAAAAAGTATGGTCTAGCTGGAATTTCCTGCATAGTTTCAATGGAAATTTGGAAGGGGAACCTCCTTCAGTCACTTACTGGATGAATAGGCTTCAGGGAATAGACAAGGGTCAAAACTT
>PACC02000084.1 GCA_002699695.2 Paracoccaceae bacterium
AGCAAAGATTTTGTTAGGAGATTTTCAATTTCTGGAGAATGATTTAAAGGATTATAATTTTGACCACATCTTCTTTAATCCACCCTATTACTCTGAGCGTACATATAAAAAATCTGGGAATAGTGCTCTTGAGTTAGCAAATGTAGAAAAACCTGGAATGCTCGAAAAAATGTTGAGATTCTCTCTCAAGCGTTGCAAGCCATATGGGTATATCACTTTAATTAATCGGCCGGCGAGGTTAGGTGCAATTTTGTCAGTACTTGAGAAGGGTGCGGGAGATATCAAGATTTTACCAATCTTAAGTTCAGGCAGAAACGCTGCCTTTAGAATGATTGTTCGAGCTAAAAAATCGGCTAAAGGTGAAACAAAATTATTAGAGGGACTAAATTTGTTTCAACCCAATTTGGAGGAGAAAGAAAGCAGAAAATATACACCACGGGTGATTGAAATTTTAGAACAGGGCGGACCTTTAAACTTTTGAAAATTTTAATTGCATGCGAGTAAATTTAGGTTAATACTTGTGTTAAGGAGTTTAGGGGGCAAATCATTGATTTGGGAGGTTCCAATGACTTTGGAAACATATGTAAGTGGGTTACGGAAAAAACATGCTAAGTTGAGTTCATTAGTAGATCGCGAGCAAAAGAGACCGGCCCCGAATTTTGTTACTCTTACTGACCTAAAAAAGCAAAAATTGCATCTTAAGCAGGAAATTTCTAAAGCTTTAGAAATTAAGTGAAGAAGCGTAATTTTTTAGGGAACAAAGAGGTTATTTAGCTGAGGTAGTTCTCGGGCTATAGTATATCAATTGCTTCCAAAAGTGATTTAAAAACTTTTAGGTTGTCTGGGGGATTTTTCAAGCTTAGTAAACCTTTTTCACCCACTGATTGCGGAATAGTTACACCAATTCTCCTTGTAATCAAATCTCTAAGTAGATCACCAGAAAATTCTGGATGACTTTGTAGAGAGATGGCATTAGGTTTATTCTTATCTCCATATGCTAAAATTGAATGGGGGCAAAACTGTGAACCATAAACTGAGATTGAGTCTGTTGGTGCAATTATTACTTGATCTTGGTGCATAGCATATCCAGTATAAAAATGACCAAGCCGTTCTGACAATCTTGTACCGGATAGGCGCTTATATTCATGAACCCCAACTCCCCACCCTTTGGGAGATTTCTCAACCTTGCCTCCCATAGCTTCCGCTAATATCTGATGCCCAAAGCATATACCTAATAAGGGTACTTTTTGTGCGACAATCTGTTTAATGAAATTTCTTAGATCTGATATCCATGCTAAGTCATCATATACGCCACAAGAAGAACCAGTGATCAACCATAAATCTGCTTCTCTGGAATTTGTGGGAATTGGAAAGCTAGTAACGTCATAGATTTTAATTTCATGCACAATAACCAGCTGTTTAAATAAATTGGAGAAGATAGACGTATAGTTTCCGTATTTTTTTTCTAAAGTGTCAGGAAGCTTACCAGTTTCTAAGATATTGATATTCACTTTTGATCCTTAAGTGGTCGCCTTAAACGTTAATTAAAGAGAAAATCTATTGAGTCAAGTTCGTAAAAAATTTAACTACATTGGGTTCAACCCAATTAATTGGTCCTATCAAACGAGCTAGTTCATGCCCATCTGGTGAAATTAGGATAGAGGCAGGCAAGCCCAAAATACCCAATTGAATGGCTAAATCACCCCTTGGATCTATGAAATTTTCAAGGTTAAAAAGCATATTTTCATTAAAAAACTCTGTAATCTTTTTTTGGCTATTTCTACCCGTCGCGATAGTAATGATCTTAAGATGTTCAGCGTCAAATAGGGATTGTAATTTGTCGAGCGAGGGCATTTCATCTATACATGGTGCGCACCATGTAGCCCAAAAATTGACAAGGATAAAATCGTGTTCTTTTTTCATTAAATCCAATTTGATTTTGTCCTCAGTTAGGACTAGAAGGTTTTTGATGAGGGGGGGATCTTTGTGGAAAGAAAATTTTTTTATCTCCCCTTTTACAAAATCTAAATTCAATGGAAAACTTTCACTGGCCTTAGTGAAAGAGGGATTTGCCAAGATGAAAATGTGAGCGTATACCAGAAGGAGAATTGCAAATCTCATATTACTAAGCCACTTTCAAAAATTTGATCTAGAGGTAATTATGGCCAAAAAGTTGAAAAAAAAAATAAACTCAATGTGGGGAGGACGATTTTCTATAGAAACAAGTACTATCATGGAGCAAATTAACTCGTCAATAGCTATTGATCATCGTTTAGCTGAGCAAGATATAAAGGGTTCAATCGCTCATGTGAAAATGCTTGAGAACCAGAAAATTATTCCAAAAAAGATTTCTGAGAAAATCCTCAAAGGATTGGAAATTGTGAGAGATGAAATCAAGAATGGTGAACTTGAATTTGAGGTCAGGCTAGAAGATATCCACATGAATATTGAAAGCCGTCTTCATGACTTGATAGGTCCAGATGCAGGTTTTATTCATACCGCACGTTCCAGGAATGACCAAGTAGCTACAGATTTCAGAATGTGGGTAAGAGATAGTATAGATGCTATAACACCCAAAATCTCCAGTAATATGGATAATTTTTTAGAGTTAGCAGAGAAAAATCAGGAAACAATTATGCCTGGTTTTACTCATTTGCAGTCTGCTCAGCCAATTACTTTTGGGCACCATATGCTCGCATATGTAGAAATGCTTTCCAGGGATAAAGAGCGATTTCTTGAGGCACGAAGACGATTAAACGAATGTCCGCTAGGTTCCGCAGCTTTGGCTGGCACCTCATTTCCCATTGACCGTGTTATGACTGCAGAAGATCTTGGTTTTGAGAAGCCTATGGCTAATAGTGTAGATGCGGTTTCGGACAGGGATTTTGCTTTAGATTTTGTTTCAGCAGCTTCCATTTGTGCAACGCACTTAAGCAGATTTGCTGAAGAACTAGTGATCTGGTCCAGTGAGCAGTTTGGATTTGTTCAGATTTCTGATAGTTTTTCTACTGGGTCATCAATCATGCCACAAAAAAGAAATCCAGATGCGGCAGAATTAATAAGGGCAAAGGTGGCCATAATTTCTGGAGCTCTTATTTCCTTGTTAACTATACTAAAAGGACTACCCCTAGCCTATTCTAAGGATTTACAGGAAGATAAGGAAATAGTTTTTAGAGTTAACGATAACTTGTGTTTGGTTCTAGACGCAATGGCTGAGATGCTTACTGAGATAACGGTAAACAAAAAGGTTCTTAGAAAATCAGCCGCGGCGAAGTTTATTACTGCCACAGATTTGGCAGATCATCTGGTGTCGAATTATAACTATAACTTTCGTCAGTCACATCAAATTGTTGGGAAGTTAGTTCGAAAAGCGGAAGATTTAGATTGTGATCTTAATGAATTAGACATAAATATTTTTAAGCAGATTGAGCCAAGTATAGATGAAAGTGTATTCGACGTGCTTAATGTAGATAATTCGGTCAAATCAAAGAATTCTTATGGTGGAACTTCCCCTACTGAGGTTGCGGCAAGAATTATAGAATGGCGAAAGAGGATAAAGTGACAAAAAAGATTATTATTTTTGTTACATTGGGTTTCATGTTGTGTTGCTGTGGCGTAAAAGGTGATCCGAAAAAACCTCCAAGTAAATTATTTGAGGAGCAAATTGGTTAAAACTGATTTCTTACCTATTTTAAGGCCTCGTAAGATTAGAAAAATGTGTGAAGTTGAAAACAAATGATAAAGAAGAAAAATAGCCACTTTGAATTCAGAAGAAATGTTCTGCACGCTGAGGAAATATCAATCCTAGAGTTGGCAAAATCGATCAAGACACCTTTTTATATTTATTCAGCAGGGGCACTAGAAGATAGTTACAATTCTTTAGTCTATAGTTTAAAGGAATTAAACCATTCACTTTACTATTCGGTAAAATCAAATTCTAATGTTGCTGTCCTTAGGGTGCTGTCTCTTTTAGGAGCTGGCATGGATGTGGTGTCTGCTGGAGAATATTTGAGAGCACGTAAGGCTGGTGTACCCGGAGAAAAAATAGTTTTTTCAGGTGTAGGTAAAACGTGTGATGAAATGATATTAGCCCTGAAACAGGGCATAAGGCAATTCAATGTTGAGAGCATTCCAGAAATGTATCAACTTAATCTGGCTGCTTCGAAAGTTAATAAAGTGGCTCCTGTTTCTATAAGGGTTAATCCAGATGTTGATGCTCAGACACACAAGAAAATTATGACAGGTAAGGCAGAGAATAAATTTGGCATTCCAATAATACTAGCTGAGAAAGTATATGAGATAGCGAAAAATCTGGAAAATATTTCAATTGTTGGGGTTGATTTGCATATAGGTAGCCAGATAACCGAGCTAGCACCATTCAAGGAGGCTTTTCAAAAGATTGCAAAATTGATCGCTTCCCTTAGAAATCAAGACCACAATATCACAAGAGTGGACATTGGAGGAGGATTGGGAATTTCCTATTCTAGGGCCCATGAAGATCCAATTTCTCCAGAAGATTTTTCTAGCATGTTGAAATCAATTTTTGGCGGGATGGATCTTGAAATTCAAATCGAACCAGGCCGTTACATTTCTGGTAATTCCGGTCTTTTGATTAGTTCGGTAATATATTTGAAGGAGGGCTCCAGCCACAATTTTCTTATTATAGATGCCGGCATGAACGATTTTATTAGACCTGCTTTGTACGAAGCTAATCACGATTTAATTCCAGTTGTTTCCGGTATGGATGAAGATCCTGAAATTGAAGTTGATGTAGTGGGGCCAATTTGTGAGAGCTCAGATGTCTTTGCTAACAAGGCTGTTTTACCTAGAATGAGGGCGGGCGATCTTCTTGCTATTTATTCTGCGGGAGCTTACGGAGCTGTGATGGCCTCAGAATATAATACCCGGCCTTTAGTGCCCGAATTGATAGTCAAGGGTAATATGTCTTCTATCATTAGATCCCGACCTAACCTCTTTGAGACAATTAATCGAGATCAGATCCCATATTGGTTACGTTAGTCTTTATTGAGAAAAATAAATATAAATTGAATCTTTCAAAGCTAGTATATGATTTTTGATTTGTGTAATTAAAAGATCAGTAATTTGTAAAAAGTCTAGTAAAGGCTTTTGATATTTTATATCTAGTTGAGTTATAATATTTCTATTAGTAAACAGAATTAGACCCACTATGCAAATTATGCTAACTATTGTGAAACCCAAAAAAGTTCTATTAAACGTTTTTGGTTTGCGCTCTTCTTCTCCTTTTGTTGATGGGGAAAATTTTTCTGTAACTTTGTCTGGTCCTTTATGTTGTTTCCTAACTTTAGAATTTAGAGAAGTAATATTTTCTTTCCAGTGACGATTTTCTTGAATTTCTTCTATTGCTAAAGCGGCTAAAAATTCCCGTTCTTCATCTCTGGTGAGAGGCTTTGTATTGTCCTGCCCCAACGATTTTTTTTCATAAATATTATTTCTCAGAGAATCCTTTATAGAATTTTGTCTAATCTTAATTTCACCAATGAAGTCGCTCATTTCTCTTATTTGCTCTGTTTTACCACTTTCGTATTGTGTCCAAATAGAGTCACATACAAAGCATTTAGTTTTTCTTCCATCACTGGAAAGTTCTTTCTTGTCAACACTGTATGTAGACTGACAATTGGGGCAAATGATTTTCATATCGTGCAATTTCATTTTCTCAGTATTTTTTATGTATTAGTATGCTAGTGTATTCGTGCCAATTCTAATATTAAATGTTCTTTGCAAAAATAGCATTTTAGCTTCATTTTGTAGATTATACTTATAGTCTTTTAAGAAGGTTGCTTTTAACATCTCAATATATCATCTTGTCATTCAATTATGAAGTAAATGTAGGTTTTCCTAGGAATGAATGTTCTAATCTGTTACATGCGTGGATTTATAGCGGAGATATTAATTTACTGTACCATGCTCATTTTAGGAACAATAGGATTACCTTTTTCCTTAATTTCTAAAGATTGGGCGTATGGTTTTATACGATTATATTGTCGCACATGTTTTTTGATTTTACGCATTTTAAATAATATCCGTATAGAGTGTCGCGGGGAAATACCTCAGGGTAAGGTCTTAGTTTGTTCGAAACATATGTCATTTTTAGATATCTTAATGCTGGCTTACTATCTACCAAGAGTCAGTTTTGTGATGAAAAAGGAGATCCTTTTTTTGCCTATTATAGGGCTCTATGGTTTGCGTATCGGCTGTGTCCCGGTTGCCCGAGGCACAGGATCAAAGGCGTTGAATAGTATGATTAGAGATTATAGTGATTTTGATAAAAAGAATGAAACACAGCAAATAGTGATTTACCCTCAGGGAACCCGAGTACAACCAAAGGAAATTAAGAAATATAAGATCGGCGCGGGCGTTCTTTATGAAAGACTTAGATTGCCGTGTCATTTAGTTGGTACCAATAGTGGAAAAATTTGGCCTAAAGGTAGCTTTAAGAAAAGTTCAGGCACAGCAGTGATAGAATTCTTTAGTGTTTTGCAGGCAGGTATTCCTTTAAATGAATTTATGGTCAAGATGGAAACAGATATTGAAAAATGTTCTAACATGCTTATGGAAGAAGAAGAAAGCAGGGAAAAATGAAATTACAATCTTAGTTTCCCAATGCTGAGAAATTTATTTCTTCTATCTTCCAAAATAGCTTCAGGGCTTTGCTTGTGATATTTCTTTAGAGATCTTTCTATCGCTTTTCCAACCCTAGGTATTATTTCATCGATGTTTCTGTGAGCACCGCCTATTGGTTCAGAGATTATTTCATCAATCACACCCAATTTGGAAAGATCTGTTGCAGTCAGTCGCAGGGCTTCAGCAGCTTCACGCATCTTATCTGAATTTTTCCAAAGAATAGAAGCACAACCTTCTGGTGAGATAACTGAATAAATTGAATGCTCAAGCATAATCACTTTATTTGAGGATGCTAGGGCTACTGCACCACCAGACCCACCTTCACCAATTATGACAGAAATGAGAGGAACCTTAATTTGTAAACATTTTTCTATAGAACTGGCTATGGCTTCCGCTTGACCTCTTTCTTCAGCACCTTTGCCTGGGTAAGCTCCTGGTGTATCAATCAATGTTATTACAGGCAAACTAAATCGATCAGCTATTTCCATTAGTCTAGTTGCCTTCCTATATCCTTCGGGTCTAGCCATTCCAAAGTTGTGCTCGATTCGAGATTTTGTATCATTGCCTTTTTCGTGGCCGATCACTACTAATGGTAGATCGTTCAATCTTGCCAAGCCACCTATAATCGCCTTATCCTCAGAGAATTTCCTGTCACCAGAAAGAGGAATGAATTCAGACATTAATCTTTCAATATATTTTGAAGCATGGGGTCTTTCCGGGTGTCGTGCAATTTGGCATTTGTGCCATGGGGTAAGTTCGTTATAGAGTTCTTTCAGTAAGTTAGAGGCTTTTTTTTCTAGTTTTTCGGCTTCTCTATTATCTGTAGGATTTCCACTCAAAGAATTCCCTGATCTTAACTCGGCAGCCTTGCCTTCAAGTGTCGCCAACTCTTTTTCGAATTCCAGATAGTGCTGCATGGGGTTCCCGCCTCAAACTTTTCTTGTTTTCTTTCTAAAATTATTTTGACTATAAAGTAAAAATATCAAATATTCTGAGGAAATCTTTTTGAAAAATTTATTTTTTGCAGATTACAGCATGTTATTTATAATCTATCAAGCTGGATCTCAAATCTATTTTCTTATTCTTTATTAATTTTAATTTTCAAAAATTGATCTTATACGTTCGCCGGCTTCCTTAACAATCTCTTTTGATGTGGCTAGGTTAAACCTTACAAATTTGTTACCGCCTAATCCAAAAGAAGATCCAGGATTTGCGATGATTTTTGCATCTGATACGAGTTTTTTCATAATACTACTTTCATCCTGCCCTAGTTTTGAGAAATCAACCCATGCGAGGTAAGTTGCTTCTAATCTAATGGATCTTACCAATGGTATACTATTTATCTCATGATCAAAGATATTACGATTTTCGTCAATATATTCCATCAAACTTTTGAGCCAATTTTGACCCTCCTGCATTGCTCGCTCTCCCATTATCATGCCAAACCTATTTGGACTTTCTCCAGTAGCCATATTTGCTTTGGAAAATTGGATACCAAGTTTAATATTTGGGATAATTACATTTCCCATCAGACCTCCTGCAATGTTAAAGGTTTTTGTGGTAGAAGTCATTAGGATGAAGTTATCAAATAAGCCCTCTGCTGCTAATGGAAAAGTTACATGCTTATTTTTGGGGAAAACCAGGTCATTATGGATTTCGTCTATGATCAATAGTAGGTTATGTCTTTTACAGAAATAGGCTAACTCTCGCTGTACTTCTAAGCTCCAAATTCTTCCTCCAGGATTATGGGGGGAACAAAAGATAATCATTTTTTCCTGCCCTGTTAGCATTCCTTCTAAACGACCTAAATCTAGATAGTATTTGCCTTTGCACAGGTCCATTCGACATTCAATGGGATTCCGATCATTAGCCTGGATAATTTTCTTGAATGAATGATATACGGGAGAAAACAAAATAATGCCATCTCCCTTACTAGTGTAAGCTCGCAAGGCTGTGCCTATTGCTGCAACCAAACCATGAGCTGTATGTATCCATTCTGATTTAGGTTCCCAGGAATGCATCTTTTTCATCCAATTCTTTAAAGCAGCTTTATAATTATTTTTTCCACCATAATAACCAAAGAAACCTTGCTGTATCTCATTTGTTAATTCATCTAAAACTACAGATGGGGGTTTGAATGACATATCGGCAACGCCCATTGAAATGACGTCGTCTGTGTTTTGTAAACCTGTGGCCTTGATGGCATCAGCTTTTAAGGATCTTTCTGGAATATGTGCTAGTGTCTTTTCAATATCAAAAGCCAATTAATATACCTCCAAAAAATTATTAACTATTCCTTGCCTCAGAGTTTTTATTAATCTAATTGAAGCATATGGTTCAGTTAAGCATAATAATACACCCAGATCCACGTCTGAAAAAGGTTTCTACTCCGATAGTTAAAATCACTGACAGAATCAGACAACTCTCTTTCGACATGCTTGAAACAATGTACCAAGCTTCGGGAGTAGGGCTTGCAGCTCCGCAAGTAGGCATCACAGAAAGGCTTGTCGTAATGGATTGCTCAAATGAAGGTGAGAAAAAGGATGTCATTTTAATTAACCCTAAAATAGTCTGGTCTTCTGAAGATAAGGAATCTTTTGAGGAAGGTTGTTTGTCCATTCCGGATATTAGAGAGAACATTACACGACCTAAGTCAGTAATTGTTAAGTTTACTGGGCTTGATAATGAGCACAGGGAAGAAGTTTTTGAAGACCTTTGGGCAATATGTATACAACATGAAATTGATCACCTTGATGGCAAGCTCTTTATTGACTATTTGGGACCAATGAAGCGTTCTCTAATCACCAGAAAAATGAAAAAGCTTAAAAAAGATCTGAGTAGAAAACTATAAGAGGAGGGATGTTCTAAATTGCGTGTTGTACTATTTGCAAGCTCTGATTTTGCATTACCTTTATTACAGGATTTACATAATAGTTCTTTGCATGAACTAGTAGCGGTTTACACGCAACCACCAAGTGTATCAGGAAGGGGCTTACGATTGAAGTATGGATCAGTTGGGAAAAAAGCTCAAGAATTGTCAGTTAATCTTTTTTATCCTGAGAAAGTAAATGAGCCTAAACACTTAAGAGATTTTGCTGATTTAACAGCTGACATTGCTATAGTAGCGGCTTATGGACAGATTTTGTCTGCTGAATTACTAAGTGCTCCAAGATTTGGATTCTTGAACTTGCATCCATCATTATTACCTAGGTGGAGGGGAGCAGCACCTATAGAAAGAGCTATAATGGCTGGAGATAATATTACGGGAGTTTGTACTATTCAGATGGTTGAAAAACTTGATTCTGGACCAATTCTAGCTCAGGAAACTGTAAAGATTGATTCGAGAGCTACAGCACAAACCTTATCAGTACTACTTAGTCAGATTGGAGCATCCCAAATTCTTTCAACGTTAGACAATATCTGTAAACTACCAGCTATTCCTCAATCTGATATGGGAGTTACCTATGCACATAAAATAGGAAAAAAAGAAACTAGAATTGACTGGGAATTACCAGCTGAAGTTTTAGATAGATTAATTAGAGGCATATCGCCTTCTCCTGGTGCATGGTGCACACTAAATGGAGTAAGGGTGAAAATTCTTGAAAGTAGAGTTTTTGATTCCCAAGGCCTCCCAGGTAGCCTGATAAAAATTAATGGAGAATCTAAATCTTTGAGAGTAGCGTGTGGAAAAGGAGCTATTTTAATTTCTTGTATTCAACGTGAGGGGAAAAACCCAGTAAGTGGAGAAGAATTTCTGCAAGGATTTAGAGAAGATATTAATTTTAGCTAAAGTTTCATTTCTGTAATTTTTTTATCTCAGCGGTAGCCAATTCATCAGCTCGTTCATTTTCTAGATTACCAGCATGCCCTTTGACCCACTTCCAGGTTACAATATGTACTGAGGCGAGGACTTCTAATTCTTGCCATAGCTCTTTATTTTTAACCAATTTTTTAGAAGCAGTTTTCCAGTTATTTTTCTTCCAGTTAGGTAGCCATTCAGAAATTCCTTTTTGAACATAAACACTGTCAGTTATTAGTGTTATCTTAGTTTTCTTTTTCAGTGCATTTAAAGCCTCAATTGCAGCCCTTAATTCCATTTGATTATTTGTTGTGTTTAGACTGCTTCCTGCAAGTTCTCTTCGATTTACGACAGCCCCCCTATCATTTTCGGCCAAAAGCACTACACCCCATCCACCAATACCTGGATTTCCTGAGCAGGCCCCATCGGTGTAAGCTAAAAATTTAAGCATTAAATCCCATTACTATAAGGGCAATTATGAGCAAGGTTGTGAGATGAAGCCGCACTCTTAACCACCCAGGGGGTAATTCACAGTTTCGCTGTAAAATTCTCTCTCTCTCAAGTATAGCAAGAAATCCTATGGCTAGCAAAAAACTAGACATTGGTAAATTTATTGAAATAATAGCCCATAAGGAAGGCATTATAGATAAGACTAATCCCTTAAATTCCAATTTTGGTTTAAGGAGGATTTCAAATACAAAAAGACAACCACCCAAAAAAGATAATATCAGAGCACTGAATAGAAGGCCAAATTTGTATAGCCAGATATTTATTTCTACCCCCAGCATCAAAAAATTGAAGGAACCAAGGACTCCAGCAATGACAGGTAGAAGTCCTAATAGACTAAGGTAGTAAATCGGTTTTGAAATTTCCGTCATTTCACTCTTATTTCTTTAGGAATTTTGAAATGCACATTTTCTTTAGTAAACTCAACGAACTCAACTTCTGCGTCAAATCTATTTTTGAACTCTTGTATTACCGCATTTATGAGTACATCTGGAGCTGAAGCCCCTGCTGTAAGACCTATGGCTTTTGATCCTGAAATAGCCCGCCAGTCTATATCGCTGGCGCTATCAATCAATTGTGCGTAATCACATCCAGCTTTTTTTCCTACTTCTACTAACCTCTGTGAATTAGAAGAGTTAGTTGATCCAACAACTAAAAGCCCATCTATTAATGGAGAAATGGACTTCACAGCATTTTGTCTATTTGTAGTGGCGTAGCATATATCTTCTTTGTGAGGGGCTAGTATACTAGGAAAACGCCTCTTTAGTGCTTTAGAAATTTCCGATGTATCGTCAACTGAAAGCGTGGTTTGAGTTATGAAAGCGAGTTTTTCATGATTTCTTGGTTTCATATTCAATACATCATCTACGGTCTCGACCAATAGTACTTCACCAGGAGGCAATTGACCCATAGTTCCTACTGTTTCGGGATGGTTTTTGTGTCCAATCATCACTAACTGATAACCTAAATCATGATATCTCTTTGCTTCTAGGTGTACCTTGGTTACTAGGGGGCACGTTGCATCAATATAAGTCATTTTTCTTTCATTAGCTTTACCAAAAACTGCTTTTGCCACACCATGGGCTGAAAATATTACTGGCCTGTCATTTGGACATTCCTCTAATTCCTCTACGAATATCGCACCCATGTCCATTAGTTCATTTACTACATGTTTGTTGTGAACAATTTCATGCCGGACATAGACGGGTTTACCAAACTTTTTGAGAGATTCTTCTACAATCTCAATTGCACGATCTACTCCTGCACAAAAGCCCCTTGGTGCTGCCACTAAAAGTTTCATACGTTTTGCTATCTCTTATCTGAGTGTCAGAATAGTCAGGAAGTAAGGATTGGTCAATATTCTTGCCTGTAATCAAATTTTATTTTAACAAGGTATAATTTCATATCTAATTATTTTTAAGTAGAATTTTTATTTTCATGAACAGTTATTTAATAGCTCTTGGCAGTAATTTACACTTAGCTCAATTGAGCAAGGTAGAAATCTTAGAAAAAGCTTTACTCGCTATGCGCGAATGGGAAATTAACGTAATTGGCGTGAGTACGTGGTGGGAAAGTAGGGCTTCTCCAGCTGGTTCAGGTCCTAATTATATAAATGGGGTAATCAAAGCCTTGTCAAAGCTAACTCCTGATGAAACATTGCAATGCTTAAAGAGGATTGAGCGTTATTTTGGTAGAAAGGAATCAAAACGCTGGGAGAGTAGGACATTGGACTTAGATTTACTTGACTGCAATAATATGATTTTACCAACAAAGATGATTTTCATGAAGTGGTTTTCATTGTCTGTTGAGCTTCAATTAAAAAGTGAACCAAGACAATTAATTTTACCGCATCCTAGGATTCAGGATAGGTTATTTGTCTTGAAGCCCTTGTTAGAAGTATCACCGAATTGGATCCACCCTGTGCTAGGAAAGAAAGCCCAAGAATTAATGGAAGAAACCGTTTGGATGGCTCAAGATTCATTGAACCCATTCTAACTATACTAAAATGTTATGCTATTGACTTGCTTTTTTTTAAAAAAAGCTCTAGAAAAAGTTTAACTTTGAAGGAGGTTATCATGGCAAGAATAACTGTTGAAGATTGTATAGATAAGGTGCCAAATAGATTTGACTTGGTCTTACTTGCCGCGCATCGTGCTCGGGAGATATCATTAGGGGCGGAACTAACAGTTGACCGTGATAAGGATAAGAACCCTGTTGTGGCGCTTAGAGAAATAGCTGATGAAACTCTGACGGCAGATCAAATTCGCGAAGCTGCTATAGAAAGCAACCAATTACAAATTGAGATTGATGAGCCTGAGGAGGATCAGATGGCTATGCTCATGGGTGCGGACGTAAAAGATGATAGTCCAGACCCGGTGGAAGAAATCTCAGAAGAAAACTTACTGAGAGCTTTAATGGAAGCACAAGAAAGTAAGTAGGCTCACTTTTCTTAGATACATTGGCCGAGGCTAATAATCATGATTAGCATTGAAGAACTCGTCGAGCCAATAAAGATTTACAATCCAAAAGCTGATTTAGATGCTATAAGAAAAGCATATGATTATGGCCTTGAGGCGCATACAGGTCAGTCGAGAGCCTCTGGTGAGCCCTATTTTATTCATCCAATCGAAGTAGCGCGTATCGTAGTACAATTAAAACTGGATGAAGCAACTATAAAGACTGCTCTTCTTCATGATACTGTAGAGGATACAAGTAGTTCTCTTAAACAGATTGAAAAAATATTTGGCTCTGAGGTTGCACAGCTCGTTGATGGAGTAACTAAACTCACTAATCTACAATTAAGCTCTTTAGAAACTAAGCATGCAGAAAATTTTAGGAAATTATTTGTTGCTATGAGCAAAGATCTAAGGGTCTTACTTGTAAAACTTTCAGACCGTTTACATAATATGAGGACAATCCGGGCCTTGCCATTAGACAAGCAAGTGAGAAAGTCCCGGGAAACCATGGAAATATTTGCTCCTCTTGCGGGACGCATGGGTATGCAGTCAATGCGAGAGGAGCTGGAAGATCTTAGCTTTCGCGTATTAAATCCAGAGGCAAGAAATTCAATTATTAGAAGGTTTCTAACATTAAGAAAGGAAACTGATGATTTAATCCCCAAAATCATTAATGATATTAATCAACAACTTGGGAAAGAAAAGTTGAATGCCCGCGTAACTGGAAGGGAAAAGAAGCCATATTCGATTTGGCGGAAAATGCAAGATAAGAAAGAAGGCTTTACTCGATTATCAGATATTTTTGGATTTAGAATAGTAACAGACAGAGAAACGGATGCTTATATTGCTATGGGCGCAGTTCATCGCCGATGGAGGGCAGTGCCAGGAAGATTTAAGGACTACATTAGTCATCCTAAAAGCAATGGATATAGATCAATACATACTACTGTTTCAGGGAGAGATGGTAAGAGGGTTGAAGTCCAAATAAGGACCAATGAAATGCACGAAGTTGCTGAGAGTGGTGTCGCAGCGCACTGGTCCTATAAAGATGGTGAAAGGGTAAAAAATCCATTTGTTGTTGATCCCTTTAAGTGGTTGAGAGGATTAAGTGAGGGGTTCATCCAAAGTGAAAATCCAAGTGATTTTTTTGAACATGTCAAATTAGAAATGTTTCAGGATCAAGTCTTTTGCTTTACCCCCAAGGGAGAAGTAATTAAGCTCCCACGAGGAGCCACTCCGATAGACTTTGCATATGCAATTCATACTGGAATTGGAGATAGCTGTGTTGGGTCACTTGTCGATGGCCAGCGGGTACCTTTGTGGACAAAGTTAAAGAATGGGCAATCTGTATCAATAGTTAGATCTGCTGCTCAGAAACCGCAGTCCAGCTGGGAGTCCATGGTTTTCACAGGGCGAGCCAAATCTGCAATCCGACGCAGACTGCGTGAGGAGCATCGGTCAGAAAATATAAAGGTAGGTAAAGAGATAGCTAGAGTTTCCTTGAAAAAGATAGGGAAGAAATCAACCGAAAAAGCATTGAACACAGTAGCAAAAAAACTATCTTTTAGTAATAGTGATGACGTTCTTGCAGCCCTTGGTTCAGTGGAACTGACTGGTGACGAACTGATTAGCGTACTTTATCCCAAAAAAGTGACGGGGCTATCCTTACCAGCTTTTGGAGCAAGAAAGTTACCATTCATGGGTTTGAAGCCTGGTCAAGAAGCAAAAACAGCATCCTGCTGCATGCCAATACCAGGCGAAAGGATAGTTGGGGTGGCTATACGCAAAGAGGGAATAACAATTCACGCCATAGACTGTGATTGCCTAGGAGATTTGGATGATAATCTCGAGCATTGGATAGATTTAAGATGGCCTGAAGGAGATACACAAACGTCACATCCTACCTGCTTGACCATTTCAATGTACAATGGCATGGGCGTTTTGGGAAGAATATGCACGCTTATAGGAGAAAGAGGAGCTAATATCACGAACATTGATTTTTGTGATAGAAAACCAGATTTTTACAAAATTGTCATAGAAATACATGTGAAAGACCTTAAACATTTGTCTGACATTATGACTTCTATAGAAGCTGACTCTGATATTTCCGTTGTTGAGAGAACTAGAGAGATGTTACAGAGTGTGGAGCCAGGAGAGATTAAATCTGTGGTTAACTAGGTAGTAGGATCAAGTGGCGAAGTTCTATGGTATTTAAAAGAAGAAATAAGAGGACAGCTCTAAAAAAATTTAGAGAGTTTTTTTTACCTGAAAAAGGTTGGCGTAGGGCTCTTGAATATTTGTCTCATAGGATTAGGAGACTCCCAGATACTCCGCATAGAATTGCTCTAGGTTTAGGATGTGGGGTTTTAGCTTCGTTTACACCATTTTTTGGACTACATTTCTTAGTTGGAGCTTTATTAGCCTATATAGTTCGAGCCAATATTATTGCGGCAATTCTGGGAACTTTCTTTGGAAATCCTATCACTTTCCCTTTTATGGGAGCTATAAGCATCCGGATAGGAGAAGTTATTTTAGGTAAGGTTATTGACCCGGGAGGCACGATCATCAACAATTCTTTGATTCGAGAGACTGACCTTACAAGTTTTGGAATTTTGAAAGACTTTCTTTTGGAGGTGTATTCTGAAAATTTCATTCCCTATGCATTAGGTGGATTAATCTGTGGGCTTCTAATGGCCTTCATCATTTATTTTCTTTCCAAACCATTAATTTTTACTTATCAAAGGCGAAAAAGAAGAAGAAATGAGAAGTGAACATTCAATTATGTGTAAGGATTGTGAAGTATGAATCAGGAAAACAACAAGATACGGTTAGGTGTAAATATTGATCATGTGGCTACTTTAAGAAATGCTCGAGGGACCGTGTATCCTGACCCTTTAAAGATGGCGTTAATGCTAGAGAAATTAGGAGTAAATGGCATAACTGCACATTTAAGAGAAGATAGACGCCATATAATAGATCAGGATGTTTCTAACCTTGTTAACAATATTAAATTACCAATCAATTTGGAAATGGCTGCAACAAAGGAGATGCAATCAATTGCTCTTAAATTAGTTCCCTACGCTGTCTGTTTGGTGCCAGAGCGGAGGGAAGAAAGAACTACCGAAGGAGGCCTAGACGTCATAAGTACGGAAAAAGAGTTAAAGGCATATATAGAACCCCTATTAGAAAAAGGCATTAGGGTTTCTCTTTTTGTTTCGGCTGAATTAGAACAGATTGAAGCGGCATCTAGAATTGGCGCCCCTGTTATTGAGTTAAATACAGGTTCTTTTTGTGATTTCTTTGGCCAGAATAGAGTAGAAGAATATTCCAATGAAATGACCAAGTTAAAAAATGCAGCTAGTCGTGCAAAACATCTGAACTTGGAGGTTCATGGGGGTCATGGAATATCTTATGAAACTGCGAGACTTGTGGCCGCTATCCCAGAAATTCAGGAATTGAATATAGGACATTTTTTGATCGCTGAATCAATATTTCAAGGAATGTCTACAGTTCTCTCAAAAATGCGAAGTGAGATAGATTTTGGGCAAGAATTGAACATGGGATCCTAAGAATTCTATGATAATAGGACTGGGCAGTGATATAGTTTCTACCGTGAGGATAGGAAAGATAATTGAAAAATTTGGAGCTCGCTTTGAAGATAGAGTTTTTTCAGATTCAGAGCGTGAATTAGCTTGGAAGCGTGGTTCGCCTTGTATAAGAACTTTTTCAAGCCGGTGGGCCTCAAAAGAGGCCTTTCTGAAAGCGTTAGGTACAGGAATTAGTAAAGGGATTTCATGGAAGGATATAATAGTTAAGAACTTGCCTTCAGGGAAACCTGTTTTGTTGATAAATGGTGGTGCAGCTGATTACTTGGATAGGATCATTCCTAATGGTTCAGAAACTGTCGTCCACCTTACTATATCTGATGAAATACCATGGGTTAATGCAGTGGTGATTATAGAAGCAATAAGGTTATTGCCCAAATAATTTAATTTTAGTAAATAAAAAAGAGATTTGAGAGTTAGTAAATGCCATGAGTAAGTCGCAGAAGTCATTTGTTGAAAGTGTGAAGGAATTATTTAAAACCGTTTTTTATGCACTGCTAATAGCAGGGCTAATTAGAACACTTCTATTTCAACCTTTCTGGATTCCTTCGGGTTCAATGAAGCCCAACCTTTTAATTGGGGATTACATTTTTGTAAACAAATTTGTATATGGTTACTCCAAGTACTCATGCCCTTTCTCACTTTGCCCGTTTGATGGTCGTTTCTTTTACAATGAACCAAAGAGAGGGGATGTGGTGGTATTTAGACACCCAGCAAATGGCAAGGATTATGTGAAAAGGTTGATTGGCTTACCAGGTGATAAGATCTTACTCAAAGATGGGCGGTTATGGATAAACAATACCAAGATTAAAATAAAGCAAGTTGACGACTTTGTTGAGTTAAAAGAAAAGCAAGGACCGCTAGAATCTATTCCACGTTGCAGTAATTCACCTGTAGCTTTAGGTTCTAGGTGTGAGAAGAGACAGTTTTTAGAAAGTCTTACCAACGATATTGAAATAAGAACACTTGACATTTCTATTGGTGAGTATGGGGATAACACGACTTCTTTTAAGGTTCCAGAGGGACAATTTTTCTTCCTAGGTGATAATAGAGATAATTCTTTGGATAGCCGCTTTGGTAGAATGGCGGGTGGAGTAGGTTTTGTGCAATCAGAAAACTTAATTGGAAGGGCAGATGGAATTTTATTTTCTTCGGCTGGTAGTATGTTGGTAGCATTTTGGACTTGGAGGAAAGATAGGTTCTTCAGGGCAGTCAATTGAGACTTAATCAAAACCAAAAAGAGTTATGTGGGCGAATTAATTATTCGTTTGCTAACGTATCTCTTTTGGAGCAGGCACTGGTTCATTCTTCGTTAAAGTCAAGAGGCCACATGAACAACCAGCGGATGGAGTTCTTGGGGGATAGAATATTAGGTTTTGTGATATCGGACTATCTTTTTAAAAACCATCCAAATTGGCGAGAGGGTATACTAGCATTAAATCTTAACCTTCTGGTTTCCAAGGAAGCCTGTGCTGAAATTGCTGAAAAAATTAGCTTAGGTAAATCATTAATAATGGGAAAAGGAGCTTCTACATATGGAGGTAGAACAAACAAATCAATTCTAGCGGATGCAATAGAAGCTGTAATTGCAGCTATATACCTAGATTCCAATATAGGTGAAGTTAGGAAAGTTATACTAAAGCTATGGTGTGTTAAATTAACTGATCTTAGTGAAGTCGAATTACACCCTATAACAATCCTCCAGCAATGGGTTCTAGCAAGAAGCATGAGTTTACCTCAATATATTGATATTCGGCGCGATGGTCCTTCTCATGACTCAATTTTTCATGTGGAAGTTAGATTAGAGAATGGTTTATCTGCGATTGGGAAAGAAAAATCTAAACAGGGTGCGCGACAAATTGCAGCAAAAAATCTTCTAAGTCAAATTGAAGAGAAGCTATGAAGAAGAAAGAGAAACAGAAATATGGTACAATAGCTATTCTGGGTGAAGTTAATGTCGGAAAGTCTACCTTGTTAAACCTATTGATTAATAGGGAAATCTCAATCGTAACACATAAAGCAAACACTACTAGAGAAAAGGTAAGGGGTATAACGAGTGAGGGTAATAAGCAAATTGTGCTAATCGATACACCAGGACTTTCATCCCCAACCATGAAAAATAATCGAAGTTTTTTAACGCAGGTTTGGGGCGCTATAATTGAAGCAGATTTTTTTCTGCTAGTTATTGATTGTAGGAAACCTGTTTCCAGAACCTTGTTAAATTTGTTTGATGATCTCAAGGATTCAGTCAAGAAACTGCCTGATGCTATACTTGTGATTAATAAAATAGATATGCTTTCTAAAGAAAAACTGCTTTTAAAAAGCAAGGAAGTTAATGATCATTTTTCATTCAAAAAAACCTTTATGATTTCAGCTTTAAAAGGGTATGGTGTCAGTGATTTAAAGTCTTGGATGTACGCAACTATACCAGATAATTCATGGGGTTATCCTAAGTCAGCAACACATGATATGACAACTGAGAAGTTTCTTAACGAAAAAACGCGTGAAGTTATTTTACTCCGGATTCATCAAGAAGTACCATACAATTTGGAGGTTAAAACTAATGAGATCAAAAAACTCCGGGATGGAAAACTGATGGTTTGGCAATCAATTAAGGTTTATAATGCTAGGCACCGTGCTATGCTATTAGGTAAGTCAGGTAAGACTATAAAATCAATTTCAATTAATGCTCGCTTGAATATGGAGAAAGCTCTAAACCAAAAGATTCATCTATTCTTAGAGGTGAAGCTGAAGAAACAAAAGGCTACTAGTACTGAACTGGTAGGAGAGTCGATTTAATGGACGAGCATGCCGATATTCGAATTACTTCTGAAATTTGGGTTGCAGCCTATAGGGCCAAATTAGAGAAGCTGGGGATACCTATATTTGTCAATAAGGCTGGTGATAAGACAGCAGGATCCATATGGGTTAAAGTCTCAAAGATGGATAGCTTTGCCACGCTTTATCATAGGATTTTAGATACCAATGGTCAAAGATATTGGGAAGTATTTGAAAGTGATACCGAGGAGCATATAAATCAAGTTGTAAAAAAACAATGTTTGTTTGATGCAGATCTTTGGATTTTGGAAATTGAGGATCCTAAAGGTCGACATTTTCTTCAGGAGTTTAATTTTTAGCAGTATAATGGATTGGAATGACGAAGGAATACTTTTGAATACTACACCCCATGGTGAACACTCAGCTATTTTACAAGTTTTTACTCCAAAGAAAGGTCGTCATGCTGGTATGATTAGGAATGCATATTCTCCAAAGAAGATGTCAATTTTACAACCTAGTGCGCAGCTATCGTTGAGCTGGTCTAGTAGATTGGAAGAGCATTTAGGAAATTTCAAAGTAGATTTAATTAGAACTCGAGCAGATGTCCTGATGGCAAATAGGATAGCGCTAGCAGCATTTAATTCTCTATCGGCTCTCTGTATATCAATATTGGCTGAAAGGGATCCTATGCCTGATCTTTACAGTGTAACAGAGCAGTTCTTAGATAAAATTGCTACCCAGGAAAATTGGGAATTCTTATATCTTGACTGGGAATTAAAGTTATTATCCTGCATTGGATTTGGTCTTGAATTGGATAAATGTGCAGTGACAGGAGCTACGGAAAATCTGGCTTATATCTCTCCTAAATCTGGTAAAGCTGTATGTCAGGATATTGGGGAAGATTACCATGCAAAATTGTTACCCTTTCCTATTATATTGCGTTCAGATCGAAATGGAAAATCTACCTCACTGGAGGAGCTAGTATTAGGTTTAGATCTTACAGGATTTTTCATTGAAAAGTGGTTAGATTATTCTATAGAAAATAAGAAAACAATGATGATTAGAAAAAGATTCATACACTCATTATTAGCTTAGTATATTTAATTTAAGATCTATTTTAGTAATCTTCTACCTATTATTTGAGCCTGAATCTCGGCGGTTCCCTCGAATATACTTAAAACGCGAGAATCGCATAAGACCCTGCTTATATCATATTCGAGCGCATATCCATTCCCTCCATGTATCTGTAAGGAATTATCTGCACAGGACCAAGCTATTCTCCCACATAAAAGCTTAGCCATCCCAGCCTCTAAGTCACATCGACGACCTTGATCCTTATTTTTTGCAGCAAAATATAGTAATTGCCGACCTAAGATTATTTCTGTAATCATAAGTGCGATTTTATTATAAATTCTCTGAAAATCTATTAGGTTTTGGCCAAACTGGTTACGATTTTTCGCGTATGATATTGCCAGATCTAAGGCATTTTGTGCTACGCCTATAGAGCGCGCGGCTGTTTGAATTCGGGCACTTTCAAAAGTTTTCATTAGTTGTGAAAATCCGGAATCTTCTTTATCACCTAACAGCCCCGATTTGTGAACTGAAAAGTTTTCAAGTCGCATTTCAAACTCTTTCATTCCACGATATCCCAGAACCTTTATTTCTGTACCAGTAATATTTTCGTCGGGGAAAAAATTTCTGAAGTCGCCCCTTGTTTTTTTTGATAAAAAGATAGACAAGCCTTTATTTTTCAATAGTGGGTCAGGATTTGTCCTTGCTAGAATAATCATAAGGTCAGATCTAGATGCATGGGTAATCCAAGTCTTATTACCGGTTACTAGATATTTGTCACCGGTTTTTTTGGCTGTTGTTGTTATAGAACCTAAATCAGAACCGCTGTCGGGTTCTGTAAATACTGCAGCGGGTATCAGTTCACCAGAAGCTATTTTAGGCAACAATTTTTTTTTCTGATCTTCAGTTCCTTCATTGATGATTAACTCACTTGCTATTTCCGTTCTTGTCCCCAAGCTTCCTATCCCTATATATCCGCGGGAAAGTTCCTCTGAAACTACGCACATAGCCAGTTTATTTAACCCCTGGCCGCCAAAGCTCTCAGGTACAGTCAAGCCAAAAACGCCCATTTGGGCTAATTCTTTAATTATGTCTGATGGTATAAGGGCATCTTCTTTATGCCAAATATGCGCATTATCTCTTATTCTTTCATTATTGTACCTGTGGAACTGATCTCGAATTATTTGATATTCCTGATTTAACCCGGTTTCTTCGAAGGTCACTGCATTTTCTTTTTTCAGTGCTAGCTGAACCAATCGCTTTTTCTTTTGGTTAATATGATTTCGATCTTTTGAGTTTGTTGAACTCACTTGTGACAAAAGAGATGAAATATAAATTGGCTCAATTCCAAAATCTTGTGGCCTAATGAATTCGGTTTGTGACATGGGTATACCGTGAAAAATTTGCCAAAAATATTCCTCACAGGCCACTTCTAGCGTTAAAGACTCGAATTCAGATAGCTTTTTCTGGATAGAAATATTTTGTCCCCAATTGGTGAGTTGTTTGAGTGCTTCTACATAAGTAGCCACCCAGGCTAGGCCATGAACTAGGAATTGATTTTCATCAAACCACACTTTTTCTCTTTTGGAGTTAGATCTCTTAGCCATCTTCAGTTCAGTTTTGGCTTTATTCAAAATTTTTTCAGACAGGGTTAGCAGGTCTAGACATTTTTCTAACATTGAGTTTTTTCTCTCTTCTTATCTAGGTTTTAGTTCTCAGCATTTAGCCACATCAAACAATATTGAACATCAAAAAAATAAGCCTATGATGAAAGATGGTTTAAAAAAAAACAATTATGGTAAATTTGAAACAAAGCAATACAGTTTTACATGCAACAACTATAGATGTTTCAGGAAGGGGTGCATCAATAATTGGAGAATCTGGTTCTGGAAAGAGTAATTTAGCCATTAAATTAATAGCTTTGGGTGCGGATCTTGTCTCTGATGACCAGACTTTATTGGAATTTGCCGATGATAAAATATTCTTGAGTAAGCCCAGACGAGTCCCGTGTGCAATTGAAGCAAGAGGTATTGGGTTAATTCCTATACCTTCAATAAAGAAATCAGAACTCTTTTGTTTTGTAAAATTAATTGATAAACCGATTGAGCGCTTGCCTCCATTGAATGACCAAATTTGTTTTGGTAAGTCAATCAGATTAATTCATTTTAATCCAATCTCAGGGAATGAGGCGGCACTCTTTTTGATGATTAAGTACGGTTTAATTGATCCCATAGGCCATGGAGATGATTCTTTTTGAGTAAGACTTTCGACAGGCATTTGATAATAATTACTGGTTCTTCTGGGGCTGGGCGCACCACAGCGCTTAATGCGCTTGAAGATAGAGGATTTGAAATCATAGATAATATTCCCATCTCTATGATTGATAATCTGTTATTAGAACAAGTCAAAAATAAGAGTGTCGCTCTAGGTATTGATATTCGAACTAGAGATTTTTCAAGCCAACTTTTGTCACTTAAGGTGAATCGTTATGAAACCTTAAAGGGAATAAAGGTTTCCCTAATTTTTTTAGAATGCGGGCATAACAAACTTCTTGTTAGGTATAATGAAACTAGGAGGCGGCATCCTTTATCTGGCGTGAAGTCTTTAACCCAGGCTTTAAGAGAAGAAAAAGCCTTGTTAGAGCCTTTAAAATCTATCGCAGAAGTTGTTATAGATACTACTGACTACAGTCCAAATGACCTGCGTGAAGAGTTATTGAGACGCGTTATGGGTAATGGCCTAAAAAGGTTAACCATTTTAGTGCAATCTTTCTCTTATAAGAATGGTTTACCAAGAAATTTGGATATGGTTTTTGATTGCCGGTTTTTAAAAAACCCGCATTGGCAGGAAAAATTGAGGGATTTAGATGGAAATTCGGATTTGGTTAAGGATTACGTGGTGGCGTTACCTGCATTTGATGAATTTTTGCATAAGGCAATTTCCATACTAGAATTTTTGATCCCCTTGTATGAAAAGGAGGGTAAGACCGATTTCTCATTAGGACTAGGTTGTACCGGAGGTAAACACAGATCGGTAGTGGTTGCCAATGAGTTGACAAAAGTTTTACAGATTATGGATAATACAGTTTTTGTGAACCATAGAGATTTGTGAATTGAAGAAGTTAAGTGGGAGAAAAGCATTAGAAAAAATGAGAGAAAAACCAGAAATCTGAAACTTAAAGTTATTAATGCAAGAGGCTTACATGCAAGAGCGTCTGCGAAATTTGCTTCTACAGTAGATAGATTCAGATCCACTGTAGAGGTTTCAAGAGGAGGTCTAGTTGTTCCAGGTAATTCTATAATGGGCCTCCTAACACTTGCTGCGGAGATGGGTACGGTTTTATCAATAAAAATCACTGGCGATGATGCAAATGAGGTGGGCGTTGCGTTGACCGATTTGGTATCTGATTTCTTTGGTGAAGGGCAATAAGTTATCGAGTAGGCTTTGGTGGTTCGACTGAATAATTATAGAACCCCATACCATTTTTCTTACCTAACCAATTAGCTTCCACATATTTTGCTAAAAGAGGGCATGGCCGATATTTGGTGTCAGCTAATCCATCATGCAAGGAATTCATAATTGCCAAACAAGTATCTAATCCAATGAAGTCTGCAAGTTCCAGTGGTCCCATTGGGTGGTTTGCTCCTAACTTCATAGATTTATCTATACTCTCAACTGTGCCAACGCCCTCATATAAAGCGTAGATTCCTTCATTTATCATTGGCATCAGGATTCGATTAACTATGAAAGCAGGAAAATCTTCAGAGTTTGTTGACGTCTTCCCTATTTTCTTTACCAACTTTTTAAGAACATCGACCGTTTCATGACTAGTGGCTATTCCTCTAACTAGTTCCACTAATTGCATTAAAGGCGCAGGTTTCATGAAGTGGCATCCCATAAATTTTTCAGGCCTATCCGTTCTAGCTGCAAGCCTGGTAATAGATATTGAAGAGGTGTTAGAAGTGAGAATAGTTTCTGGTTTCAAATGTGGTATCAAGGTTTGGAAGATATCATGTTTAATTTGTTCATCTTCAGTTGCTGCTTCTATTATCAAATCACATTTTGATAAATCAGAAATACGTGATTTAAATTTTATTCTATTAATTACACTAGCTGGATTCTCCCCTTTTAGCTTTCCCTTTTCCATAGCACGATGAACTGCCTTTTCTAAAACCTTAATGGCATCTGAAAGAACAGTTTCATTATTGTCGTTAATAATCACTTCGTACTTCGACGTCGCAAGTACTTGGGCAATTCCTAAGCCCATTTGGCCAGCCCCAATAATGCCCACAACTTTGATTTCAAGGATCATTTTTCTGATACCATAACTTATAATTTAAAGTTTTTCTGTTAGTTCTGGAATAATACTAAAGAGGTCCCCAACTAAACCATAGTCGGCTACTTGAAAAATAGGCGCTTCTTCGTCCTTATTAATTGCAACAATAATTTTACTATCTTTCATTCCAGCCAGATGCTGAATGGCTCCAGAAATTCCAACAGCTATATAAAGGTCTGGAGCTACTACTTTGCCTGTTTGGCCCACCTGCCAATCATTTGGGGCAAAGCCAGAATCTACTGCTGCCCTTGATGCGCCTACTGCGGCTCCGAGTTTTTTGGCTAGATGTTCTATTATCTCAAAGTTTTCTTCGCTGCCTATACCTCTCCCACCTGATACAACTACTTTTGCTGATGTCAATTCTGGTCGATCAGTATCCTGTATCTTATCTTCAATCCAGCATGATAAATCATTTTTTGTTTCGATATTATCTAGACTTTCAATAGGGCAATTATTGCCTTGGGAAGCTGATTCAAAATTTGCAGTTCTGATAGTGATTACTTTTTTTGAATCTGTGCTTTTAACCACCTGAAGAGCATTACCTGCATATATAGGTCTTTCAAATGTATTTTCGGAAATCACTTTTGATATATCCGTGATAATCATTACATCCAGTAAAGCAGATACCCTTGGCAAGATATTTTTTCCATATGCCGTAGCTGCAGAAACTATATAATCATAATCTTTTGACAAACTTACTATCAATTTAGCCATTGATTCTGCTAAACCGTTTGCCAATATTTCATTGCTGGCACTTAAAACTTTGACTACACCATCAAATTTTGCTGCTTGCTTTGATGCGTTGTCAGCATTCTTGCACGCGCATAGTACAGAAACTTCTCCCAGCCCTGATATCGCGGAAATAGTTTTTCCTGTTTGATCGGATGATAATTCATCATTAGTTATATCTGCAATAACAAGTACAGCCATTTCAAATCACTCCTGTATCATTTTTTAATTTTTCTACAAGTTCGTCTACTGATGAGACTTTGATTCCAGCCATCCTTTCAGCAGGTTCATTTGTCTCTATGATTTCTAGTCTATTTTTTACCAGGACATTAAAATCCTTGGGTTCCTTTTGTTCGAGAGGTTTTCTTTTTGCTTTCATGATATTTGGTAGGCTTGCATATCTAGGTTCATTCAATCTCAAGTCTACAGAGATAACAGAGGGTAAAGAAACCTCAACGACTTGTAATCCTCCATCCACTTCTCGGGTTACCTTAATTTTCTCTCCAGCTAACTCGATTTTTGATGCAAATGTTGCTTGCGAACATCCCATTAGCGCTGACAGCATTTGTGCGGTTGCATTCATGTCATTATCAATTGCTTGCTTTCCACATAGAATCAAATCAGTTCTTTCTTCAACAACAATAGCGTGCAAGATCTTGGCTACATCCAGTGGTTCAATGTCTTGGTTAACATCATCAGTTGCCACTACGAGTATAGCTCGATCAGCGCCCATTGCTAAAGCAGTTCTAAGAGTCTCTTGGGATTGAGATGCTCCAATAGATACGGCAATGATTTCGTCAGCTTTTCCAGCTTCTTTTATTCTTATTGCTTCCTCGAGAGCTATCTCATCAAAAGGGTTCATAGACATTTTGATATTTGCTAGGTCTACCCCGCTGCCATCAGATTTCACTCTGACTTTCACATTATAATCTATGACTCTTTTAACTGGCACCAAAATCTTCATAATAAGCTTCCTAATTAAACGTGGATTTTAATTCTGTTCATTTCTAATCTGTCTTATAAAACATTCCAATGTAAATTTGGATTTTTGTCGCACTTTACTCGCAATTTATAGATTAAGGGGTTTGATTCATTGCGGGTTTCCAGAGAATGTCTTTTTTTCCATTATCATTTGATTTTCGAGCTGCTACAAAAAACCAATCAGAAAGACGGTTAAGATATTTCAGAACCTCTAAGTTTATTTCTTCGTTTCGCATTAATTCAACCACCCTGCGTTCAGCTCTGCGGCAAATTGTTCTGCAAAGATGTAATTTTGAGGCTATTTTATTTCCACCAGGTAAAACGAAGGATCTTATAGGGTCAATATCTTTATTCATATCATCTATCTCTGATTCTAATCTCAAAGTGAGGGACTTTTCTAACCTTAAGGGTTGAGAACTCCCACCTTTTAAATTGCTTTGGGGTAGACATAGATCAGCACCGATGTCGAACAAATCATTTTGTATACATTCAAGAGATTTTCTTAAATTATTATTTATATCCATGCAGGTGACAGTACCAATTAAAGAATTTAGTTCATCTATTGTTCCATATGATTCAACCCGAGTCGAAAATTTCTCGACCCTTTCTCCGTCACCCAGTTCAGTTTTCCCATCATCACCTTTTTTTGTATAGATCTTGTTTAGTAATATCATAGATCATCCTTTCTCATTAAAAAAAACAAAAGTAACAATTAAAACTACTGCTATGGCTTGTAAGATAATTCTTATGCGCATTAATTTATTGGAATATTTCCTACCAAATTGCCCACCTTTAGCAAAGGAACCTATTCCTAACACGAGTACCAGCAGTACAAGGAAACATGTTATGAAAGCTATTATTAGTAAAGGCGATGACATTACAAAAACCATAGTCTACTGAGGGTGACAAAAGCTATTCCCGTATCAGATTTTGAACATCCAGTCCAGTAACTTAGTTGGCAAAATGCTTACCAGTATTCCTGCAACCAAAGTTTGTGGGGTTATCATATACCGACATTTTGGGTTTCTTGTATTCAGGGCTTTTTCCAATGCTTTAGTTACAGCTTTTGGGTGGAGTTGAAAGTTCTTAAGGAGATTTGAATTAGGTTCACTGTAGAGTCTTTTCAAAACTATATCCTCATAGATCTTGTTGTGAGTGGAATTTTGCCAACTTACCCATTTCTCAAAATGTTTGCGGGAATTTTGTCTTATTTTTGTGTTAATTGGTCCAGGTTGTAACAGAATTATCTTTACAGGATTATCATAAAGTTCCCGCCTAAGGGCATCAGTAAGTGCCTCTAGTGCAAATTTGGTAGCAGAATAGGCCCCCCTATAAGGAAGTGAAAGAAAGCCGAGAACCGAGGAACAATTAACAATTCTTGGATTTTCTGCTTTCAGCATTAAAGGTAAACATCTATTTATCAGATCAAACTGACCAAAGACATTAACTTCAAATATTTCTCTTAGGGCGTCTCTTGGCAAGTCTTGTATTGCTCCAGGAGTAGCAAAAGCTGCGTTATTAAATACTGCATCCAATTTTGATGATGTTTTTTCTTTCACTATATTTATAGCAGAAATGATGGATGCCTCATTACTAAGGTCGAGCGGAAAACTTTCTATTCCCATTTTCTCAAGATACTCACAATCTTTTTTTGACCTACAAGAGGCAAAGACTCGCCAACCTCTATTATTTAATGTTAGAGCAGAATCAAAACCTATTCCACTCGAGCAACCCGTAATCAGGATATTTTTTTTGGTTTTCATTAGGTTAGATACTTACAGAAAATTAAAAAACTAGTATAAGACAATAATGCAAAAAGACACGGAAAAGAATAGAGATTCGAATTCTTCGATAATCTTAAATGAGCAATTGGATAAGGCATTAGGTGATAGATATCTAACCTATGCTCTTTCTACAATTACCGATAGAGCACTTCCCGATAGCAGAGATGGATTAAAACCGGTTCATAGGCGGATTCTTTATGCCATGAGGCAATTAAAACTAAGTCCAAATGGTTCTTTCAGAAAATGTGCCAAGATTGTAGGGGAAGTCATGGGAAATTACCATCCGCATGGTGATAAAGCCATCTATGACTCTCTGGTGAGATTAGCTCAAACTTTTAGCACGAGATATCCTTTAGTTGAAGGTCAAGGTAATTTCGGAAACATTGATGGGGATAATGCCGCTGCCCAAAGGTATACAGAGGCTAAGCTTAGTGAAATAGCAATGATTATGCTTGATGGATTGGACGAGTCAGCAGTGGCTTTCAAGGGAAATTATGATGGTTCCGAGGAAGAACCTGAGGTTCTTCCAGCGTTCTTTCCACAGCTTTTGGCCAATGGTGCGTATGGAATAGCTGTTGGTATGGCAACAAGTATACCCCCTCATAACATTGCAGAGATATGTGATGCAGCTATTCAACTAATTAAAAAACCCGAACTTTCTCATTCAGACTTAATGAAAGTTTTTAAAGGACCTGACTTTCCTACAGGCGGAATAGTAGTTGAATCAAAGGAATCCATTTTAGAAAGCTACAAGCAGGGTAGAGGGAGTTTCAGGGTTCGTGCTCGATACCATAAGGAAGATTTGTCGAGAGGGTGTTGGCAAATTGTAATTACTGAAATTCCTTATGGGATTCAAAAAGCTAAATTAATTGAAAAACTGGCTGATATGATAAATGAAAAAAAACTCAGTATTATTTCTGATCTTAGAGATGAAAGTGCTGAAGATATTAGGGTTGTAATAGAGCCTAAAACTAGGAGTATCAGTCCTGAAGGTTTAATGGAAATTCTCTTCAAAAGAACAGAATTGGAGTCTCGATTTTCTTTAAACATGAATGTATTAATAGATGGAAAAGTTCCAAAAGTTTCAAGCTTGCGTGAATTATTAAATGAATATCTGAGACATTCGAGAGATGTCTTGATAAGAAGATCTAAATTTAGGTTAGAAAATATTGAAACCAGATTACACCTTTTGGAGGGATATCTAGTCGCATTTTTTAACCTTGATAAGGTTATAAATATCATACGATATAACGAGGACCCAAAATTTGATCTGCAAAATGAGTTTGATCTTACTGATAAGCAAGCTGAAGCTATTTTGAACATGAGACTTCGTTCTTTGCGCAAATTAGAGCAAATACAGTTAGAGACTGAAAAAGATCAACTGCTCAAGGAAAGGTTAGATTTAGAACTTTTATTAGAAAATGGACAAGAACAGGCCCTTCGCGTCAAAAGGGATATTGAAAGTCTTAAGGAGAGGTTAAGTTCTCATTCTGACCTTTTTAATAGGCGGACTGACATCGAAGAATTTAAAGAAGTTGAACAATCTGAAATCCCAGAATTAATTGAATCGGAGGATGTGACTATCATAGTTTCCAAACTTGGTTGGATCAGGGTAATTAAAGTAAGAGATTTGAATCCTAATGAGGTAAAGTATAGGGAAGGAGATGAACAAAGGTATGTGCTTAAAGCTACCACCTCAGACAAGCTCCTTATTTTTGGCAGCAATGGCCATGTATATACAGTTCTAGTAAGTCAATTACCGGGTGGTAGAACGCACGGAGAGCCAATAAGATTGATTACAGATTTACCTAATCAGGCTGATATCATCAATGTGCATGTTTTTAACCCGGCTCTTCGGGCAATAGTAGCATCTTCTGCGGGTGACGGATTCATAATAAGTTTCAAACACATGCTAGCGCAGACCAAAACAGGGAAAAAACTCCAAAACTTAAAATCAGGAGTATTTACAAAGTGTCTAACCGTGGTGAATGGAGAGTTTGTTGCAATAATTGGTTCTAACCGAAAATTATTAGTTTTTAACATAAATGAATTGCCTGAACTTGCACGTGGCAAGGGAGTAAGATTACAAAAACTTAAGGATGCAGAGCTTTCAGATATTACATCATTTGAAGAGAGTGCTGGTTTGGAGTGGCGAGATTCATCTGGCAGAAAGAAAGTAGAAAAAAATCCTTTGAATTGGCTTGGAAAGCGAGCTCAGTCTGGGAAGATGGCACCAAAGGGATTCCCAAGAAACAATGAGTTTAATTTGTGAACATTCTTATCTGTAATAAAATTTTTTAAAATTGGTTTAGGATTAAAAGTGCTATTGAACAAATTTAGGAAGATCTAAGAATTCTCCTTCACCATAATATTTTTAGCCAGAGCATCTAAAACACCATTTGCTAATTGACATTGCTTTCCAGCTGGAAAGAAAGCTTTGGCAATATCAAGATATTCGTTGATGACGACTTTGGGAGGAGTTCCTAGTAAGAGTTCAGAACAAGCAGCTCTAAAAATTGATCTTAAAATTGGATCAATCCGTTCGATCGGCCAACCTTCCTTAAGCAAACCCTCTATTGATTGATCAATAGAACTCTGTTTTTCAATCGTTTTTCTTAATATTTGGCGAAACAGTGCTAAGTCAGCTTTAACAAAATTGTTGAGTTTATGATTCTCTTTATCACGATAATTTGTAAACTCTGATAAGACTTGCTCTAGTGTAATATTATCTGATTCCATTTGAAAGAGAGCTTGAACGGTGTAAAGCCTTGATACAGCCTTTGATACATTTTTCTCAGCATGGATATTTTTCTTAATCATACTTCCCCACTCACTCAGCAATTAGTCATCATTATATTCCATGTTTAAGAGCATCAAGCCTATAGCTGCTCTGGCCGCGTCTCCTCCCTTATCTTGTTTCTTGGGATCAGACCTTTCTAATGCTTGTTGAAAATTTTCTACTGTAATTATTCCGTTCCCAATACAGATCCCTCTAGAGCTCAATTGGATTAGGCCCTGGGCACTGTTTTGACTTACTATCTCATAATGGCTTGTTTCTCCTCTGATTACACATCCTAGAGCAACAAATCCTTCAAAATGCTTGCTAATTAAGCTAATAGCACCAGGTATTTCTAAAGCACCCTCGACTTGAATAATGTCACTAGCGATATTTAAGTCGGATATAACCTTTTTTGCTCCAGAAATTAAGTTGTCAGATATGTCTGAATAATAAGGAGAGACTACTAGTGCTATCTTGGTTGTTTGATCTAGCTTTTTGAAATCTTTTGTCTTATTGAACTTGGTTAGTTTCATCTTTTACCAAAACTCTTTATCGGTATAGTTTCTGAAATTTTTAATTCATAACCTTCTAGGCCAATTAGCTTTGGTGTTCCAGAATTCGTTAATAGGTGGATATTTTTTATTCCAAGGGCGTTTAAAATTTGAGCACCTATGCCATATTGTCTAATAATGTTAGGAGAATTTTCTGTTTTCTGTTCCAAAGATTCTACGTTATTTAGTAATACCAAAACCCCCTTACCTTGTTCATTGATTTGCAACATGGAGTCACTTATTTGGTTCACGCGTTTCTGTTCAATTCCAAGAAGATCAGTAAAGGTGTTCGAAACATGCATCCTGACCATAACAGGTTCAGTTTCTAGAATGTCACCTTTGGAAAGACTATGGTGCTCTGCCCCAGAGATTTCATCTCTGAATGTTTTTAACTCCCAATCTCCACCATAAACAGAAGTTACATTTTGACAAGTGACCTCTTTAACTAGATTATCATTCCTTCTTCGGTATGCAATGAGATCGGAAATAGTGCCTAACTTTAATTTGTGATATTGAGCAAAAGCTACTAAGTCAGGCATCCTTGCCATTGTTCCATCTTTATTCATTATCTCACAAATTACCCCAGATGGGTTTAAGCCTGCAAGACGAGCAATGTCTACAGCGGCCTCTGTATGTCCTGCCCGCACTAAAACGCCACCCTTTCTCGCTTTCAGAGGGAAGACGTGCCCAGGGGTTGCTATTTCATTTGGTCCAGAAAGTGGATTTATTGCTGTTGAGATGGTTCGAGCTCTATCGTGAGCTGAAATTCCTGTGGTTACGCCATCCTTGGCCTCAATTGAAACAGTAAAGGCTGTTTCATGCCTGGAAGAGTTAGATGCTGACATTAATGGTAATCGCAAAGCTTCAATTCTCTCAGGTGTAAGTGATAAACAGATTAATCCTCTTCCATAAGTTGCCATAAAGTTTATGGTTTCTGGAGTTGACATTTGGGCTGGTATGATAAGATCTCCCTCGTTCTCTCTATCTTCATCATCAGCTAGTATAAACATTCTGCCATTCCTAGCCTCTTCGATTATTTCTTCAATATCAGCTATGGTTTTTTTACCAAAGGAATTTTGGGAAGGGTTCTTTTTCTTAAAGGCTTGCATTTATATTCCTATGTTCGCACAGGCGAGCAATATAGCGTGCCATTACATCTATCTCTAAATTAAAAACATGACCAAGTTGGCAGTTTTTCCAATTAGTCACTTTACGTGTATGTGGGATTATATTTACTGTAAATAGCGTGTCATCAATTTCATTCACAGTTAGGGATGTTCCATTCAATGCAATTGAACCCTTAGGAGCAATTAAATTCTTGAGATTGTCAGGTGCATGGAAGGTTAACTTTGTGCTTTTGTCAACATTCTCTGTGCTTATTAGTTCTGCCACACCATCTATATGCCCAGTGACTATATGTCCTCCCAATTCGTCACCTACCCTAAGTGACTTTTCCAAGTTAATTTCTCTGCCAACGATCCAGCCGCTTTCTTTGTTTTTGATGTTTGTCTTAGATAATGTTTCGTTTGAAACTTCTACTTCATAGGAGGTACCCATTTTCTCACGAACTTTATTGATAATTGTTAGGCAAATCCCATCGTGAGCAATTGATCCTCCTTCGACGATAGTTTGGTAATCATAAGGGCAAAGGATTCTTGCTCTAAGAATTTTACCATCTTCCAAATCAGTTACTATTCCAACACTTGAAATTATTCCGGTAAACATCTTTCTCTCAAAAAGTTTAGGTATTTGGTTTATATTAAAGAAGTTGCCAACAGATTAGATTTTTTTTTGAACCTTTTCTTCTAATCTTTATTAGAGGAAAATTCAAATAGTTTTTGGTTTGGCTCAGTAGGAAATTTGTAATTATTCAAGTTTTCAATTAAATCCCTTACTTTCCAATGGGCGCCAAAGATGAGCTACGTCGTTATTAACCCTAAATGTTTTTTCGAGAGAAAATTTGGGAGATTCGGATAAGGTGGCACCCGAATTTATTATAGGATTAAATCCGTTTACACCCTCTTTGTCGACAAGGATGCCTGCTGTAAAAAGAATTAATAAGTCTACCAAACCCTGATTTAATAACGAAGTCGCAAGATCACCACCTCCTTCAACCAGGATTCTGGTGAAACCCATATTGGCTAACTTCATTGCAAGATCTGGTAAGTCAAGCCCATTTCTTTGATCCACTCTTGCACCAAGAGTGCTAACGTCATCTTCCCCCCATTTGCTTAATGCTTTGGAGTTATATTCACGGTCATGCACTATTATCAAATTGTTCTTGTTATTTTTTGCAAAATTACTGGTTTTGGGTAGCGATAGCTTTCGATCAAGTATGATCTTTTTGGGGGATGGTAAAAGGGAAAATTGACCTCTTAAATTTAGATTGGGGTTGTCTACCAGAGCCGTTCTTTTCCCTACCATAACCGCATCATAGCGGGATCTTAAGAAGTGGACCAAAGTTCTAGAATCATTTCCTGAAATCCAATTGCTCTCATTAGATCTGGTCGCAATCTTTCCATTCAAACTAAGAGCCAATTTTAATGCTATAAAGGGTCTTTTTTTTTCTACAACCTTTAAAAAACCTTCTGCAAGTTTTCTAGCCTCTTTTGTAAGACAAGATATTCTATCCACTTGTATCCCATGTTCCTCTAGTAGCCTAAAGCCCTTACCGCTTACTCTAGGGTCAGGATCCTCCAAGGGACATACTACGCGTTTAATATTAGCTTTTATTAACTCCAACGCACAAGGCGGAGTTTCCCCAGAATGGGAGCAAGGTTCTAATGTTATATAGGCAGTGGCTCCATGCGCAAGTTTTCCAGCTTCTCTGAGTGCATTGAATTCAGCATGGGGTCTTCCCCCTATCTCTGTGTGCCCAGTTCCCACAATGGCACCATCTTTAACCAGTACACAGCCAACTGAGGGATTTGGCCATGTGTAGCCAATAGATCTATAACCAACTGTTATGGCGAGTTTGGAGAAACGTAAATCGACCTCTGTCGTATTTTTTTGACTCATTCTTTTTATTTTAAATCTGGTCTTAATTCTGCGACAAAATCTTCAAAATCATCAGCTGCCTGAAAATTTTTGTAAACAGAAGCAAATCTGACATATGCGACTGTGTCGATTCTTGCCAATGTTTCCATCACAATTTCCCCCAATTTGTCGGAAGGTATATCTGTTTCACCCAAGCTTTCTAACCTTCGAACTATCCCAGTAATCATCTGTTCAATTCTTTCAACTTCCAGGGGGCGTTTTTGTAAAGCTATTCTTACTGACCTTTCTAGTTTGTCACGGTCAAAAATTTCTCTTCGATTATTCTTTTTCAAAATGATTAAATCTCGAAGTTGTACTCTTTCATATGTTGTAAAACGTCCAGCACAGGCAGGACAAGATCTACGTCTTCTGATAGAGACATTATCTTCAGCCGGTCTACTATCCTTAACTTGAGTATCTGTGTTTCCACAAAATGGGCATCTCATTTGGTTGTTCCTTTTTCAAGATTAGGTATCGAGAAAACTACGCAGTTTTCTCGATCGGCTAGGGTGTTTCAATTTTCTCAATGCCTTTGCTTCAATTTGTCGTATTCTTTCGCGGGTTACACTAAATTGTTGTCCAACTTCTTCAAGCGTATGATCTGTATTAACGCCTATTCCAAATCTCATCCTTAATACTCTTTCTTCCCTTGGGGTTAGACTAGACAGAACGCGAGTAGTTGTTTCTTTCAAATTGCCTTGGATAGCATTGTCTAAAGGAAGAACAGCATTTTTATCCTCTATGAAATCACCAAGTTGGCTATCTTCTTCATCACCAATAGGTGTTTCCAAGCTAATAGGCTCCTTGGCAATTTTCATCACTTTTCGCACCTTTTCAAGGGGCATTTGCAGCTTAGAAGATAGTTCTTCTGGTGTAGGTTCCCGACCAATCTCATGAAGCATTTGCCTGCCTGTTCGCACAAGTTTGTTAATTGTTTCAATCATGTGCACTGGTATTCTTATAGTTCTAGCCTGATCAGCTATTGACCTTGTTATAGCTTGTCTTATCCACCAAGTCGCATAAGTCGAAAACTTGTAACCCCTACGATATTCAAATTTGTCTACTGCTTTCATAAGACCAATATTCCCTTCTTGAATTAGATCAAGAAATTGTAATCCCCGATTAGTATACTTTTTTGCGATGGAAATAACTAATCGAAGATTAGCTTCCACCATTTCTTTCTTGGCTGATCTTGCCTCTCTTTCACCTTTTTGTACCTGCTGTACAATCCTTCGAAATTCAGTAATGTCGATACCAATATACTGTCCAATTTCTGCAACTTCAGTTCTTATTTCTTTAATTTTGTCGCTAAAATTTTCAACAAAATGGCCCCAACCCCTAGTTTTAAGTTTAGCCACTTTCTCAAGCCAGACAGGATCTAGTTCGAAACCTTTATAATTTTCAATGAATTCACGTCTATTTATCCTAGATTGATCAGCCAATTTCACTAGGTTACTGTCTAGTCCCATCATTTTACGATTTAGACCATAGAGTTGATCAATTAGAGCTTCAATTCTATTGTTGTGCAGATGAAGTGAATTAACTAACGCTACTATTTCCGTTCTCAATTCTTGATATTTTTTTTCTTCTTTGGATGAAAATTCAGTACGCTCTTTAAAAGCTGCAAGCATACGGTTATCCTGAAGGGAAGCAAGTTTGGTATAAGCATCTGCTATATTTTTTAATATTTCTAATACATTAGGTTTCAGTGAGTTTTCCATTGCTGCTAGTGAAACGTTAGCCTGATCTTCGTCGTAATCGTCGATTTCTGTATTATCATCATCTTGCTGGTTTTCATCCTTCTCACTCTCAGAAGAATTTTCGGGGTTAAAGGATTTTTCAGCAATTTCAGAAGAGGAATGCTTTTCTAGGGATTCAGCTAGATTGAGGTCTGTTTTTTTTAATGTGGAAGAAACATCTGTTGGATCATCTTCTTCGGAAAAACTGCCAAAAGTGGCGTCGAGATCTATTACATCTCGAAGCATTATTTTTTCTTCAAGAAGCTCTTCGCGCCAAATAGTGATGGCTTGGAAGGTCAAAGGACTTTCACAGAGTCCATCTATATAAGTATTCTTCCCAGCTTCAATTCTTTTTGCTATTGCTATTTCGCCTTCTCTTGACAAAAGCTCTACAGATCCCATCTCTCTAAGATACATCCTTACAGGGTCGTCAGTACGATCCATGTTTTCTGATCCAGAGGATGCTGCTACCAGTTCTTTCGAACCTTCGTTTTCTTTAGGTTTTAGCTCAAGAGAATCTTGATTCTCTTCTTGATCTTCTTCACTGTCAATTACCGTTATGCCCATCTCGGAAAGAGTAGTCATAACATCCTCAATTTGTTCAGAGCTCATTTCCCCGGGGGGCATAGATTCGTTTACATCAGTATACGTTACATACCCTTTAGCCTTACCTTGTGCTAACAACTTTTTTAATGAACTCTGGTTCATATCTAAAGGTGAACTCGAAGTTTCGTCCTCTTTTTGACTCTTATTTTTTTCTGATCCGTTTCGCATTTGACCTCAAGTCCAAATTCATTTTTCTTAGATCGAATCAGTGCTTTTCACATGCTAGTGATTCGTTTTTTTCTTTGACTTTGTCTTAATCCAGATTTCATCTTTTATCAAATTGTTGATTTCTTCTATATCCTCTTCCAAAGTTTTTTTCTCTAAAGTGTTAGGAATGGATTTCCCACTCTGAGCATGGTGTAAGAATTTGTTAGCTTGTCCAAGTCGCCAAGTTAATGTTTCATCATTATTTTCTTGAATGTCCTCTTGAGCATCAGCTAATTCTTGTATCAAGTTCTGTTTTGCTATTTTTCGGGTTAGAACATCGTCTAAAGTCATTTGAGCCTCATTAAATGAGGAAAATTCATTAAGAAATGGGTTCACTTGGAGATGTCCCGTTGAGATAAGCTGTTGATAGACATCGCGACCACTCATTTCGTTCAATTTATCTAACAGATCCTTACGGGTCCTTTTTCGCTGCGTATTTAGTGAAATGATATTCTGATAGATTGTTTTGAGATCTTTGAAAAGAAAGGTTATTTCATTTAATTGAGAAGCAAAGCTGGTGATTAATTTAGGATGGTTGATCAATGAGATAACAATTGCGGTTTCTTGAAAGCGTGATTCCATAGAGTCCGGTTTGGTGTCACTGCCAAGTAAAGATGTCTTTGCATCTTTTGTCGGCTGGTTGGTCAGATATCTAAATTTATTTCCGATGTTTCCCGCCCTATTAAATTGGGGTGCTTTTGAACCCCTCAGGAAATTTGAATAACTATTTATACTCATACTAAAAAGTTTCTTCTTAAGTTCGTAAAATGCGGATGAAAAATGATTTCTGAGGCTGGTATTACTTATGTCTTTCAAAATAGCATTGATTCTATTTTCGAGAGATGCACGATTTTCAGGAGTTTTATAAGTTTTACCCTTAGTTTCGTGTTCCCAAATGATTTCAAGAAGAGATTGGGGCTTTTCAAGAAGAGTTATCAGTGTTTCTTTTCCAAACTTTGAAACTAAATCATCTGGATCCATTCCTGTAGGTAATTTACATGCTTGGATTGTTCTTTCTGCCGAAATTAATGGGAGTGACAAAAATGCCAACCGAGCTAATGCTTTTTCTCCAGATGTATCACCATCAAAAGCAAATATTGGAGCACTAGACAAACGCCAAATCTTTTGCAGTTGATCTGAAGTCACAGCGGTTCCTAGAGGAGCAACACAATTCTTTAGTCCGACCTTACTAAGTGCAATCACATCCATATAGCCTTCTACTACAATAACATTATTTTCTTTCTGCATGGGTGGAACGAAATTATTTTGATTAAAAAGGAGTTTACCCTTTTGAAAAATTTCCGTTTCAGGTGAATTGAGGTACTTTGCTTGAGCTGAACTACTTAGGGTTCTACCTCCTAGACCAACTATTTCATCCCTTTGGTTTATTATAGGAAAGATTATTCGATTTCTGAACCTATCGTAGATTTCACCGTTATCATTTCGTGCGCACAATCCACTATTTATTATAATATCAGAGGCGTATTCTTGGTTGCTAAGGTAATTAAAAAGACTTTTCTTTCCCTCGGGGGCAAATCCTAGTTGAAAATCATCTATTAATTGCCTTGACCCTATTCTATTTTTCAGGAAATCCAAAACGCTTTTAGATTGGTTTTCTTTTAGATGATTAATGTAAAACTTCACAGCTAAGTTATGAAGACTCAACATTGCTTCCCGATTTTTCCTGTGAGTGGGATCTTGGTTAGTTTCAAAATTACTAGGAATTTGCAACCCAGATTCTGAGGCTAATCTTCTGATGGTGGAAACAAAGTCTAAATTTTCAGTTTTTCTTAGAAAGGTAATACAATCTCCTTTTTCGTGGCAACCAAAACAATAATAAAGTCCTTTTATATCATCCACTTTAAATGAAGCTGTTTTTTCATCATGGAATGGACAACAAGCCCAAAAAATACCTTTACTTTGGTTTGATTTCTTATTGTCCCAACTTACTTTTTTTCCTACTACTTCAGCCAGAGATATTTTATCTCTCAATTCCTGGACAAAAATGTTTGATGCAATCATTTGAAGTATCTATTTTTTGTAATCAATTTATATAAATAAGTTTGCATTTGTAGTATTCAGTCAGCGGTTACAAGTTTAACAGATTTGCGGGATATTTCCATACCATCTTCCAATTCAACAATTAGGATTTCTTGTTTTTTATCTCTTGAATTAACTAGCAAATAGATTCTTCTGTCATCAAGATAAATTGCCTCAACTCTGCTGCGTTTAGGAATACTCAAAGATTCAGGTGCAATGATCCTTGTTGTTTTGTTTTTAGTATTAAAAAAAAATTCCTTTACTATTATAGCTACTATAATAGAAATACCGAGAATCATGACTATTAGTAATACTTTTACTAAAGCTCCAAGTAGTCTTAAGTCTCCTTGGGGAGTATATTGAACATCAGTAGGCTTTCGTTCCATGGCAACCTCCAATACTTTTCAGAATAAAATTTTACGTATAGTTATTAAAGAGCCTAATGGTAGATTAGACAAAGTGATTGTTAATTCAATACCGCAAGATGTAGGCTTATCCAGATCACGAGTCAAAAACTTAATTAAGTTTGGTGCCATTAAGACGGAAAAAGACAATAAAAAAATTCATCAGAAATATCAGGTTCAGAAGAACGAAGCATTACTTATAGATCTAATTGAGCCTTTAGTTTCAGTGGCACTACCAGAAGATATGCCTTTGGAAATTATTTTTGAAGATGACCATTTAATTGTAATTAATAAGCCACCGGGGTTGGTTGTACATCCTGGATCAGGAGTATACGGGGGTACACTTGTTAATGCTTTAATGAATCACTGCAATAATTTGGCAGACGTTGGAGAAAGTGATAGGCCTGGGATAGTTCATAGGCTGGATAAGGACACTTCTGGCCTTTTGGTGGTAGCAAAATCAAATCATGCATATTTAGGTTTGATTAAACAATTTGCTCAACACACTGCCAAAAGACAGTATTTGGCCATATTATGGGGTCTCCCAGATCTGAATAATACACCTTTAGGAATTGGAAATCTATTGTCATTGGAGGAAAAAGGGGTTTTAAAAATTGAAGGGAATATTGGTCGACATCCGGTCCACAGAAAAAAAATGGCCCTAAGAAAAGATGGAGGAGGTAAAGAGGCTTTAACTAAGTACAAGATATTAAGGACCTTTGTCTATAAAGATATCCCCATAGCTTCCTTGACTAGTTGTTGGTTGGCAACTGGTCGAACGCATCAAATAAGAGTTCATATGGATGCAATAAACCATGGTGTTGTAGGAGATTTATTATACCGATCAGGAATGAAATCTAATCTTGATTTATCAAAAATACTTGGGGGGGTTTATGACACTTTCAGGCGTCAAGCTTTACACGCCGAGAAGCTTTCTTTTGAACATCCACTTAGCAAAGAGCATTTGCAGTTTGAGGTTTCTCCACCAAAAGATTTTTGTGAACTACTAAGAGCATTTGAGAAATTATAATTAAGTTGTTTTTAGAAAAACTATTGATTTTTATAAATTGANGCTTATATGAATGGTNATCACTNANATGATGATAGNAGATAAAGTANTTCTATTTTGGAGATAGTATGAGTAAAAATAGGTTGCCAGCTCTNAGTGAGGGCGGTTTGTCAAGTTACTTAAATGAGATAAAGAAGTTTCCTATGTTGACCTCTGAGGAAGAGTTTATGTTGGCAAAGGCTTGGGTGGATCGTGAAGACAGAAAGAGCGCGCATAGATTGGTGACTTCTCATTTGAGGTTGGCAGCCAAGATAGCTCTTGGATATAGAGGCTATGGCCTGCCAATTAATGAGGTAGTATCTGAAGCAAATGTTGGTTTGATGCAAGCTGTGAAAAGATTTGATCCGGATAAAGGTTTTAGATTGGCGACCTATGCTATGTGGTGGATTAAGGCTAGTATACAGGAGTATATCCTAAGAAGTTGGAGTCTTGTGAAAATGGGGACTACCAGTGCCCAAAAAAAGCTGTTCTTTAATCTGCGCAAGGCAAAAACAAAAATAGGAGCGATGGAAGATGGAGACTTACGTCCAGAGAATATAAAGAAGATAGCTGAAAGCTTGAATGTAAGCCAGGAGGAAGTCATTTCCATGAATAGGCGAATGGGGGGCGGAGATTCGTCATTGAATGTTTTGGTAAATACTAACAATGAAGGAACTTTAGAATGGCAAGATTGGATCGAGGACGAAAATTCTGATCATGCCACTAAGTTTGCAGATCAAGATGAATTAAATAACCGCAAGAAACTTTTGGAAGCTGCCTTAACGACTCTAAATCAAAGAGAATGTGAGATTATTACAAAGCGAAGGCTGATGGATGATCCACTAACATTAGAAGAGCTAAGTGGTGAGTATAGTGTTAGCCGGGAACGTATTAGGCAGATAGAAGTTAGAGCTTTTGAGAAGTTGCAAAAGAAAATGTGTGAGTTGGCTCAACTTGAAGTAGTTTAGTAAGATTGCTAATGGGTTACTATTTGCCAATAATAAGTAATTCATAGAATTATGCTTTATGAAAGACTTTCAAGTTCATCGATTAAATTTTTTAACACATTAATGCCTTTAACCCAAAAATTTTTCTTAGTAATATCCAAGCCAAATGGGGTAAGAAGTTGATTGTAGTTTTTAGAACCTCCCGCAGATAGCATTTCTAAATATTTATTTTGGAAACCAGGCATGCCAGATTGATAGGTGGAATATAATGCGTTAACCATTCCGTCGCCAAAAGCATAAGCATAAACATAAAAAGGCGAGTGAATGAAATGAGGAATATAGACCCAAAAATTTTGATAGCGACTATCATAATCAAAGCAATCCCCAAGACTTTCCTTAGAAATATCCATCCAAATTCTTGAAATTGAATCTGCGGTAATTTCACCATTTTTACGTTGATCGTGTACCCTGCATTCAAAATCGTAAAAAGAAATTTGTCTGATCACGGTATTGATGATGTCCTCTATTTTCCCCGCTAACAAATATTTGCGCTGAGTTCGGTTTTTCTCTTCTTTCAGAATTCTTTCAAAGGTTAGCATTTCTCCAAATACAGATGCTGTTTCTGCTAAAGTCAATGGTGTTGTTGAAAGGATTTCTCCTTGCTTAGATGCAAGTACTTGGTGAATACCGTGACCAATCTCATGAGATAAGGTCATGACATCACGAATGTTACCAAAGTAATTAAGGAGAATATAAGGATGCACATCAGTCACTGTTGGATGACTAAAGGCGCCGGGTGTTTTCCCTGAAGAAATTCCGGCGTCAATCCAACCACGATCAAAAAAGTCCTTGGCTATCTCACCCATTTTAGGATTAAAGTCAGTATAGGATTCCAACACCAAATGTTTTGCCTGATCCCAACTGATCTGGGTTCGTTTTCCACCCTTAAAGGGTGCGTTCCTATCCCATATTTTGAGCTTTTTTTTCCCCATCAGCTTTGCCTTCAACTGATAATATTTGTGAGAAGTTTCCGAGTAAGAATCTACTACTGAATCACGAAGGTTTATTATAATTTTAGGATTAATGTCGTTAAGTAGGTGCCTGGATTGAGCCGGGGTTTTGAACTTTCTCCAGTTATCTTCAATTTGTTTTTCTTTAGCTAGACTATTCGTAATTCGTCCAAATATTTTCAATTTTTCTTGGAATCTCTTTGCCAACTGTATACCCGCAGATTCTCGCATTCTTGAATTTGGGCTCTGAAAAAGATTTAAGGTTTCTTCTAGGCTATACTCTTTCCCAGACATCTCGACATTAATTTCAGAAATTGTTTCATCAAAGAGTTTACTCCAGGCATTCCTGGAAGCAGAAGCATAATCATTTAAAAGATTTTCTAACTCTTCCGATAGTTGATACGGTTTCATTGCTCTAGTTTTTTCGAAGAAAATTTTGTACCTGTTAAGACAACTTTTTTTTGATACGATCTTTTTGTAATGCTTGTCATTCATTTCATTTATTTCGAGTGGGAGAAAAAGTATCCTGGAGTTGAATTTTGTTAGCTTTTCTTGTACATCAGACAGAAATTTAATTCTGTCCTGACAGGTAGTGATCTGGCAGTGCATTAGTTGAGCAAAGGACAAAAGTCTTCCACTTTTTCGTTCTAGATATTCCCAATCTCTAAATAGTTTTTCAAAGCCTTTTTCTTTGAGTTTTGAAATCTTACCTCGGTAGTTTTTCCGAAATTTCTTAGTCATTTGATCCACGTTCAGGAGATCTTTTTTAACCTCTGGTGAATCGATTGTAGGATAAAGGTCAGTTAAATCCCAAGATGGAAGCTTTTGTTTCTTGATTTCTAAATGAGACATTTAGGATTCACTCCTGTGGTAGATAAGCGATACTATATTTTATTAAAAGGTGCATATTAGGTTACATAACTTATAAAGTTAAGCATTAAAAGTTTGATCTGATTTTCTTGACTTATATATCATTTCCCAAGCTTGGTTAATTTTTAACAAACGGTTACTGGCAAGAGAAATTGCCTCAGAAGGAAGGCCCCGAGCAGACAATTTGTCTGGGTGGTTTTCTTGGACTAATTCTCTCCACTTTCTCTTTATATCCAAGGTTTTCCAACTTGGCTGAACCCCTAGAACAATAAAGGGATCTGAAGCTTGCTTTGGAACATAGCGTGATTTTAAAGTATTCAATGTCATGTCATTTAATTTAAAAATCTTGGCAACTTCATCGATAAAAATATTTTCTGCAGGATGATATGATCCATCCGAAGTAGCAATGTAAAGTAAGCCCTCAATAAGATCCTCCAAGATTTTAGAGTTCTGGTATAGCATCTTATAAATTTTCTGAGCATATATTTCGAAACCAGCTACATCTCTACGCGCTAGGTTAAAAACACGCGAAGCATTTTTCTCTTCATTTTTTGGAATGTGAAAAACCTGTTTGAAAGCTAAAATTTCTTCTGGTTTAACTATTCCGTCAGCTTTCGCCATCTTAGCACTTAAAGCAATGACAGCTATGGTAAAGCCAGCAGTTTTCTCAGGAGGAGTCTTCAATTTCAAGAAAATATTGTTGAGTTGTTCTCCCTTCTTTGTTAGGTTTGCGATTAACTTTGATATTTTAGCCCAAATCGACATCAATTATTTCCCAAGAGATATTAATTCATTCTTTAAATAAGATTGGATTTAGGGTATCAGCTTACCTGGCATAACTCAACAAATGTAATGCTTACATGATAGCATTTTGAAGCATTTTCATTTGAAGCCAATAGTGAATTTTTGGATTGATCTGGGTTTGTTTTAGTTGGAAGTTACACAAAACGGCGAGGCAGTTAATGGCAAGCTGGAGTTTCTGGATAGATAGAGGTGGTACATTCACTGATACTGTAGCACTAAGTCCGAGTGGGCAGTTACTTTCTTCCAAATTTTTATCTGTGAATCCCAAGAAATATGATGATGCCGCAGTACATTCTATTCGAAATTTCTTGTCAATTCCTAATGATGAAAAGATACCGATCTCTCAAATAGAGTCTATAAAGATGGGGACTACGGTTGCAACCAATGCTTTGCTTGAGAGGCGAGGTGCTCGAACAGCTTTGGTTGTTACGAGAGGGTTCGAAGATCAACTGCGATTAGGATATCAGAATCGTCCAGATATATTTGCACGGCAAATTATTCTACCTGACCAATTGTACGAAAAGGTGGTGACTGCAGATGAAAGAATTTTAGCGAATGGAAAGATTACAAAATCATTAGATATGAATGCTCTGAAAGAGGATTTAAAAGGTTGTCTTAATGAAGGCATGACCTCTTGTGCTATTATATTGATGCATGGGTATCGGTTTGTTGAACATGAAAAAATGGCTGCCAATTTAGCAAATGAATTAGGTTTTGAACAAGTATCGGTTAGCCACGAAGTCAATCCCCAAATTAGATTTGTTGAGAGAGGAGACACTACGGTTTTAGATGCATATCTAACCCCAATACTCAGAAAATACATAGATCAATTGGAGGAAAACTTCGTAGGTGATTTGGGCCATCGTTTGATGTTCATGCAATCAAATGGTGGCTTAGCGAGTCCAAAATTTTTTCGAGGTAAGGATGCTGTTTTGTCTGGGCCTGCTGGTGGTGTTGTAGGTGCAGTTGAGGTCAGTATGAGAGCGGGAGAGGTAAAGATAATAGGTTTTGATATGGGTGGAACCTCAACGGATGTTTGTCATTTTTCAGGTCAATATGAAAGGATTTTTAAGGGTCAAATTGCTGGGGTAAGGTTGGCAACTCCAATGATGAATATTCATACAGTTGCTGCTGGTGGGGGAAGTATTCTGTCCTATTCATCTGGCAGGCTCCAGGTAGGACCTGAAAGTGCTGGAGCAGAGCCTGGGCCTGCTTGTTATGGTAATGGTGGTCCATTAACAGTTACTGACGCAAATGTAATTACTGGTAGATTGCGTCCAGAATTTTTTCCACCCATTTTTGGTAAGCTGGGTGACCAGAGTTTGAGCAAAAATGAATCCAGTGCCGCAATTGAGCCGATAGCTAAAAAGCTGAATAAATCTCCAGAAGCTATTGCCGAAGATTGGTTAAGTGTGGCTGTTCAAAATATGGTTAGTGCCATAAAGAGGGTTTCAGTTCAAAGGGGTTACAATGTTTCAACATATTGTTTGACAGTTTTTGGAGGCGCTGGGGGTCAGTTTGCATGCTCTATCGCAGATAAACTCGGAATCAATAGGTGCTTATTGCATTCTAAGGCATCATTGCTATCTGCCTATGGCATAGGGTTAGCCAGAATCCGAAGGGTGAAAAAGAAAACTATAGAAAAATTGTTGACAGATCAAAGTGTTGGATTCCTCGAAAGTCAGATCGCAATCTTGATGCAAAAGCTCTCTTCCGAGTTGTGTGATCAGGGAGTAAAAATGACGGAAATTGAATCTGAGAGCACAATTTTTCTTAAATTAAAAAGCTCTGATACTACATTTCCAACAAATTTTGAGTCTGCACAGATAATGAGACATGATTTTGAGCAATCATTTGAAAAACAGTTTGGCTTTTCTATAGAAGATGAATCTATCATGATTGACTCAGTATCGGTTGAGGTTTGTCAAAAAAAGTTTGAAATAGAAGATATTCCACAAAAACCGATTAAGAGAACTAAACGAAAAATGAAAGCTTTTTCTACGGAACGAGCTTTTATCGATGGGAAATGGCACTCTTGTAAATTCATCAGAAAAGAAGACTTGCGGTCAAATGATCATGTTTCAGGACCTGCGATAATAATAGAAGCTTTTACCTCCATTTTAGTGAAGCCAGGTTGGGATGCTAACCATATTGATGACGGAAGTATTTTTCTCCGGAAAAGAGAAATCATTAGAACACAGCATAGTAAAATTACCAAATCTAAACCTGATCCGATGTTATTAGAAGTATTCAACAATGTATTCATGTCCATAGCTGAACAAATGGGAGTAGTTCTAGAAAATACTGCCCAGTCTGTAACCATCAAGGAAAGACTCGATTTTTCATGTGCAGTTTTTGATTCTTCGGGCAATCTGATAGCAAATGCTCCCCATATGCCAGTCCATGTGGGTTCTATGGAGGCTTCTATAAAGGCAGTGATAAAAAGAAATGAAACCATCCAGGAGCAGGATATTTTTGCTTTAAACGCGCCATACGATGGGGGTACCCATTTACCAGATATCACTGTAGTCAAACCAGTTTTTAATCAAAGTGATGGTAAATTAATATTTTTTGTCGCTTCTCGTGGACACCATACAGATGTTGGTGGATCAACCCCTGGCTCAATGCCTCCTGATAGCAGGCACATAGATGATGAGGGCGTTTACATTGAGAATTTCAAATTAGTTGATCGGGGACATTTCAAAAGAGATGAAGTCATGAATATTTTCCTGGGTGCTAAGTATCCTGCTAGGTCAATAGAGGTGAACATAGCAGATTTGAGAGCCCAGGTTGCTGCCTGCGAGAAAGGTGAAAAAGAGTTAAATCTCTTAATTGATGAATATGGATCTGGATTAGTTCGGGCTTACACTCATTTTGTAAGTGAGAATGCTTCAGATATGGTTAAGAGCATTTTGTATTCAATAAGGCCTTCTTCATATGTGTATAAAATGGATGATGATATAGATGGTAATCAAAGACAAATCTGTGTGTCAGTAGGTTTGCAAAATAACCCTCTGAAAGCTATCATTGATTTTTCTGGAACAACTTCCCAAACTAAGACAAATTTCAATGCGCCAGAGCCTGTGACTAGGGCAGCAGTGCTCTATGCTATTAGGATTCTGGTTGGGGGAGAAATTCCTATGAATGCAGGATTAATGTCACATGTGGAAATAAAATTACCTGAGGGCACCATGCTCTCCCCCGAATATCCAGCAGCAGTGATAGCTGGAAATGTTGAAACTAGTCAAGCGGTAACATCAGCATTATTGTTAGCTTTTGGAATTCAAGCAGCTTCACAATCAACCATGAATAACATAACTTGGGGTAATCAAGAATATCAGTATTATGAAACTATATGTGGCGGTACTGGTGCAGGATTGCATGCGAATGGAAAAGCCTATGCAGGAACTTCGGGGGTGCATAGCCATATGACTAATAGTCGACTAACCGATCCTGAAGTATTGGAATTGAGATTTCCAGTTATTCTTGAAGAATTTTCTTTGAGAAAAGGTTCTGGAGGATCTGGCCGCGTTCGAGGTGGAAATGGGGTAGTTCGGAAAACTAGGTTTCTTGAGCCTATGACTTTCTCAATTATTTCTGGCCATCGTATGGTTTCTCCACCTGGTCTTGAGGGTGGATTAAGTGGTAGTTTGGGGGAGACAATTTTGATAAGAAAAAATGGGGAGAAGATTGTTTTAAAAGCTTGTGATAAGATCTCCTTATTTAAAGGTGACCTCATTATTGTTAAGACTCCTGGTGGGGGTGGGTATGGTAATCTAAGTTGACTCATTTTTTAAATATCTTCTGCTAAGGCTTTCTTGCTAGTTAAAGTAAATGGTTTTCTTTTTCTGAAGAAAGAGAAAGGATCATTTAAATCTTCAAACTCATCTACTATCCAAGTTTTCTCCATACCATACCTTGAGTATTGGCATGTTATTTCCCACTCACTATAGATCTTTTTTTTTCTGATATATAAGGATCTCTGATTGGGGAGCAATACCAGCGGCTTTCTATTCCCATTAATTGACAGGATTGTTTTGTTAAAATGAGTACGGTTGGTAACGATTGTTTTGAAGCTACGTGATATTTATTTATTATTAATTGAAGTCTCCTTATTGAAGTAAAATTTCGAATAGTTTCTGCATCTCCAATTATTAGAAAATCTAGACCGATTCTTAAAGATTCTTCAATAGACCAGAGTAATTCATGTGTATTTTTGACTTTTACCAGAATGATCCTATTGGGTGATAGCCATGAATTTATTCCATCTGGGAAAGGTATCTTGCTACCCTTATGTATCCAAATTATCAAGCTACTAGCATTTGCTGCTATCATCATAGCCATTATAAAATTAGATGGGCCGCAAATTTCGTGAATAAAACCTATCTTAATTTTAATGCCAAGGGCAAAATTAATATTTTTATTCTGTCTTGTAATATCCTTTGCAAACTTTATTTTATTTGCCATGTTACAAGGTATTCGGAGCTTTTCTAATATATTTTTGGTCATAATAAGCAATAATATGTTCTTTGTTTGTTCTTAGTCTAGCACAGGAAAATATTATAAGAAATATCATTTCTAATTAATAACCAAACGAAGCTGAAAAAAGCATCTTTGTATATTCATGTTTAGGTCTAAGGAATAATTCATCAGTTTTGCCATGTTCAACAATTCTGCCTTGATACATGACCATAATCCTATCTGAGAACATTTTCATTAACCTTAAATCATGACTAATAAAGAGGTAAGCCAAATCAAATTTTTGCTGCAAGTTTTTAAGTAAGTGTATGATCTGAATTTGGATGGATCTATCGAGAGAAGAGGTAGGCTCATCCAAAACTAAAAATTTTGGTTTAAGAATGAGTGCCCTGGCTATTGCAATCCGTTGCCTTTGACCACCTGAAAACTCATGTGGATATCGGTTGAGGATATTTGATGGGAGTTCAACTTCATCCAGGCAGTCCACAACAAGTTTTTCCCGTTTTGCGCTGGATAGATTGGAGAAATGTACTTTAAGGCCTTCCTCAATAATATCCTTTACACTCATCCTCGGAGATAAAGAACCATAGGGATCCTGAAATACCATTTGCATATCTTTACGGATTTTGGGAAGGCATTTTGTGTTGACATTACGAAGAGATTTTTTCTCAAGGTAAATATCCCCTTTGGATTCAATTAATCTTAAAGCCCCTAGTGCTAAGCTACTTTTCCCGCAACCACTTTCACCTACAATCCCTAGTGTTTCTCCTGCTCTTATTTCAAAGGTCACCTCCTTCACAGCATCTACGAAATTCTTTGTTCGTCTTAGGATACCTTCCCGAATAGGAAATCTAACGGAAAGATTACTTACTTCAAAAATAGGTTGAGAAGATATTTCTTGCTTAATATTAAAGATTTTTTCTTGCCCGAACACCAATTTTCGGGTGTAGTTTTCCTGTGGATTCTGAAGAATATCCTTAGTTTTCCCGCGCTCAATAATTTTACCTGATTTCATTACCACTACCCTTGAAGCTATACGATTTACGATATTTAGGTCATGGGTGATGAAAAGCATGCTCATCCCAAACTGCTCTTTCAATTCGTCCAGTAAAGTTAGAATTTGGCTTTCTATAGATACGTCTAGAGAAGTTGTTGGTTCGTCAGCAATTAGTATTTCTGGATTGTTAGAAAGAGCCATAGCAATCATAGCTCTCTGCCTTTGACCCCCAGACAATTGGTGAGGATAGCCAGATTTTTTTCTGATATAATTTACCATACCAACCTTCTCAAGAAGATTTTCTGCTATTTCTTTAGCCTCTATCTTGGTGACTTTTTGATGTAATCTTATACTTTCCTCGATTTGCTGGTTTACTGTCTGGAGAGGGTTAAGTGACGTCATTGGCTCCTGAAAAATATAGGAAATTTGGTTTCCTCTAATTTTTTGGAGATTTAACTCAGTGTCTGTGAGCAGATTTTTTCCTTGAAAATTTATTTCACCAATAATTTTTGCATGCGAAGGTAATAGTCTAACACATGATAAAGCCGTTAACGATTTTCCAGAACCACTTTCCCCGACCAGGGCTAAGGTTTCCTGCTTATTAATGTGAAGAGACAAATCACTTATTACGTCGTGTCCTTCAGGAAAAGTGATAGACAGATTATTGATTGATAGTAAGGGATTGTTCATTGAAATACTTTTCTTGGATCGAATGCATCTCTTACTCCTTCAAAAATAAAGACTTGGAGCGATAGCATAATAGTAAATGTCAAGAATGATGAAATTCCAAGCCAAGGGGAGTTCAACTGGGTTTTAGCCTGTAGTGCTAATTCCCCAAGTGATGGATAGCTGGCTGGCAATCCAAAGCCCAAAAAATCNAGTGTGGCGAGGGTTGAAATAGATCCTGTAATGAAAAAAGGAAGCAAAGTGATACTTGCAACCATNGCATTTGGGATTACATGTCTNATTATTATAGTGGCATTTGATACGCCTAATGCTTTAGCAGCAAGAATATACTCAAAGTTTCTTACTCTNANGAACTCAGCGCGTACAACACCTACTAGTCCTGTCCAACTAAAAAGAACAACAGTCAAGGTCAGGAGCCAGAAATTCATTGGGAAAATAGCCGCCAAAATGATAATAACATATAAATAGGGTAATGAAGTCCAAATTTCTATGAATCTCTGGAATATGAGATCGATCCAACCACCAAAGAAACCTTGGACGGCTCCAGCAGCTATGCCGACAACTGTAGAGAAGAAAGTAACGATAAAGGCAAAAAATACTGATAGCCGAAAACCATATATAATTCGAGCAGCCACATCTCTAGTTTGATCATCTGTCCCTAGAATATGATTTTTGTCAGGGGGAGCCGGAGCCAAATCCACATCGTAATTTACTGTATTGAAGGAAGAGCTAATTAACGGCCAAATAGTCCAGTTACCCAAGTTTAATCCGTATGCCTCGTTGAGAGTTTTCTCTGCTGAATCTAAGCAATTTATATCTCCTCCAGAAATTATTAGGCACTCAACTTCTAGGGAGCGGTATTCCGCTTCAGTCTCAAACTCACCACCGAATTGCTTTTCACTATACTGGTTAGTTATTGGCCAGTAAAAACTTCCATTAAAATAGATCAATAAAGGTTTGTCATTAGCTATAAGTTCGGCGAAGAGCGAAAAAAAGGATAAAATACTGAACAAAAGGAGACTATATTTAGCTCTACGATTTTGTTTAAAATTCTTCCATCTTCGAGCATTCAAAGGACTCATGAATTTCTTCCCTCAAAATCTATTCTTGGATCAACAAGCACGTATACTAGATCAGATATCAAACCAATTATGAGTCCAAGTAGGCCAAAAAAATACAATGTCCCAAACATAACGGGATAGTCACGTGTCAGTGCTGCTTCAAAGCCAAGGCGACCTAGACCGTCCAAAGAAAAAATTGTTTCTATTATAAGTGATCCACCAAAGAAAGCGGTTATAAAAAGGCCAGGAAACCCAGCTATTATTATTAGCATGGCATTCCTGAAAATGTGCCCGTATAAAATAGTGGTGTCCGAAAGACCTTTTGCTTTGGCGGTAGTCACATACTGCTTCTTAATTTCATCAACAAAAGAATTTTTGGTCAATAATGTAAGTGTAGCGAAAGAACCTATTGTCGATGCCAATACTGGTAGAGTTATATGCCATAGATAATCAAGTGCTCTTTCAAATATACTCAAATCAGCCCAATTGTCTGATGTTAAGCCCCTTAATGGAAACCATTGATAATAGCTACCTCCTGCGAAGAAAACCAATAGGATTATGGCAAATAAGAAGCCTGGTAGAGAATAACAAATTATTATAATGCCAGATGAAATGGTATCAAAATTTGATCCATCACTTACTGCTTTCCTTATTCCTAATGGGATTGAAATTAAATATGCTAGAAGGGTAGACCACAAACCTAGAGAAATCGATACTGGCATCTTTTCAATTACCAAATCAATGACAGCAATTGATCTAAAATAGCTTTCCCCAAAATCAAAAGTTAAGTAATTTTTCATCATTGAAATGAAGCGCTCAATTGGGGGTTTATCAAAACCAAATTGTCTCTCCAAATCGTTTATGAACTCTTCTGGGAGCCCCTGAGCTCCTCGATAAGTACTTTCTTGTTTTGGGTTTTGAAAGCCACTTTCTTTTTGACCTGCATCACCGCCACCTCCACCTATGAGGTTAAGATTAGAAGATCCGGTTTCAAATTGGTGGATCATTTGTTCCACTGGTCCACCAGGTACAAATTGCACCAGAGCGAAGTTTATTAACATTATACCAAAAAGGGTAGGTATAATAAACAAAACACGACGTATGATGTAACCAATCATACGCTTTTATTTTCCTAAAATTTCTGCCGCTTTTGCTTCATCGTACCACCAAAAATCAAAAGCACCTAAGTCAAAAGGTGGTAAAATGCTTGGGTATGAATACTGATTCCTGTAAGCAATTGTGTGTACATTCTTGTACCATTGGGGTATCCAGAGATGCATAGCTCTCAGCGATCTATCTAATCCTCGGACAATGTTATTCAATTCTTGTCGTGATTTAGCTTTCACCGCCAGCTTTACTATTTCATCTATCCCTTGGTTCTTAAGGCCTACAAGATTTCGAGAGGGAACATCAGCAGTTTCAGATGAAAACTTTTGAATAAGATCTATCCCTGGGGTCATGGAGTTCCCATAAGTCGAGGTGATAATTTCCCAGTCAAAGCTTCGAACTCTCTCAGTATATTGGGTACTATCTATCCTAGTATGCTTTGCATCTATACCGAGTAGCTTAAGATTTTCAATAAAGGGATTAATTATTCGATCAAAGGCAGGAGAATAATTTAAGATTTCTAACTTAAAGGCTTCTCCTGCCTTATTTTTTCGTGATCCATTCTTTAGTTCCCATCCAGCTTCAGTAAGAAGCTTCCCTGCCAGCCGTCTATTTTTTCTATCTACCTTATTTGGCGAGGATTTAGGGGGTACATATGCTGGTTCATTAAATACTTTTTCGGGTAAATGTTGTTGAAAGGGTTGCAAAACTCTTAACTCTGATTCTGAAATCATGCCAGAGGCTTTCATCTCACTATTTTCCCAAAAACTAGTTACTCTATCATATAGGCCAAAGAATAAAGTCTTATTAGCCCACTCAAAATTAAACATTAATCCTAGTGCTTGCCGCACTTTCGGATCTTTAAATTTTTCTAGGCGGACATTGAAAAAAAAGGCCTGGGCGGCTCCAAGGTTTCCATCTGGAAGGGATTCTTTTTTAATGATTCCTTCAGAAATTGCTGGGAAATTATAGTCCTGCGCCCATTTCTGAGATGAATTTTCGGAACGAAAAGTATATTCCCCAGCTTTAAAACCCTCAAAAGCAGCAGTAGTGTCAGCATAATATTCGTATCTAATTCTTTTAAAATTATTTCTACCCTTGTTTATAGGGAGATAATTACCCCAGTAGTTTTCATTTAATTTGTAAACTAGTCTTTTTCCAACTTCAATTTCATCCAAAACATATGGTCCGCTACCTAGCATTGGTTCTAGGCTACTTTCTGAAAAATCTCTGGTTGAAAAAAAGCGTTTGGAAAAAACGCTAGAGGATGCAGCCAGCATCAATAATTCATTATTTGCTGAGGGTTCTTTAAATATGAATTTGACCTGATTTTCGGACAATTCTTCTACTTTTTCGATTCCTGAAAAGACCTGTTTAAGAGATGGAATACCCTTTTCGAGCAGTACATAGTGACTGAAAACCACATCTGCTGCGGTTACTACTGATCCATCAGAAAACTTGGCTTCTGGTCTTAAGGTAAATATTGCGTAAGATCTATCTTCAGGATATTCAATGGTTTCAGCAAGTAACCCATAAAGGGAATCAGGTTCATCAGCGGTTTCCGTCATTAGAGTTTCGATAAAGATGTTCCCAGAACCTGCTGCATTCCCCTTTACAATATACCTGTTTAAAGAATCAAAGGTGCCAAATGCCCATGTGGAAATTTCACCACCCTTTGGGGCTGTGGGATTTACATACGCCAGAGACTTATAATCCGCTGGATACTTAAGGTCTCCAAAATTAGATATGCCATGAGACTTGATAAGATTTTCGGAGAAGGCAAAAGTTGTCAAAACTAAAGTTAGGAGAAACGCAAGCAATCCAAACTTTAGATAGTTTTCAAAATAAGAATTGTAGTGCATTGTTATAACGTTCCCTCCAATTTCTAAAAATGATTCTTAATCTCAAATCTAAGCCTAGAAGATAGTTTTTGAAATGAATTTGTTTCTATTACTGTTGATAACACAAGAAATCATACATCCCTAACAAGTTTTGAGAGCTAATTTCCAATCTTAACCTGAGGTTTTGGGCTAAAAAAAATTAATATTTCCTTTTAGGTAGCACAAGTCTTAATTAGTATTTTCTTCTAGGTATGCTACTAAATTGGCTCTGTCATTTACTTTACCTAAACCAGCAAAACTCATGGTAGTGCCAGGTGCATAATTCGATGGTTTGGTGAGGAACTCATTTAACTCATCCTGTGTCCATGCGCCTTCAAGACTCTTTAGACTACCAGAATATTTAAACCCTGTGGCTGATGCTATCTTGCGACCTATAATTCTGTATAGATGAGGCCCAGTACCATTTTCACCATCACCTAATTTATGACATGCCTTGCACTTACCAAAGACTTTCTTTCCTTTAGATACATCGGCAGTTGCTACCAGCTCTAGAAATGGTACTTCATCATCTGTCTTAATTTCATTAACCACTTCTTCGTCTATTTCCAGCAAATAGGCCACTTCATAATCATCATTGTAGTGATCGTGATAAATTATTTCCGCTGCCCACTGAACTAATAAAAATACTAGGAGAGAACCGCAGCCAGCTCCAACAATCTTTGTCCATGCCATAGTATCCATTAATTAAATCCTTTTTATATAAAGTTCAAAGATCCATAGCGCCTATGATCTCACAATCTTATTGTACTTTAACTACTTCCCTATATAGTTTTCAAGGTATAGATGGCGCGACAAAAAGAACTATGAGGATTTTTTGTGAAAATTTCATTTCAAGGTGAATTAGGTTCTTATTCCCATCAAGCTTGCTGTGAGGCATTTCCAGAAGCTGAACCTTTACCGTGCTCAACATTTGAAGGGGCTATGGAAAGGGTAAAGGTCCATGAAGCCAAATATGCTATTATACCAGTTGAAAATTCTACCTATGGTCGGGTGGCAGACAGCTATCATTTGTTGCCTAAATCAGGATTATTTATAATAAAAGAACATTTTCTGAGAGTTAATATCAACCTTTTGGCCTTGCCAGGTGTTGCTATTGAGGAAATTCGGTCAGCGATGAGTCATTCAGTATTGCTGGGCCAATGTAGAAATTTTTTGTTAAAGCATAGAATAAGAGCCGTCTCGGCGGTTGATACAGCTGGTTCAGCCAAAATTGTTGCACAGAAAAAAGATCGTACAATTGCGGCCTTAGCCTCTCCATTAGCAGGACAAATTTATGGGTTAGAAGTTTTAGGTCAAGAAGTTGAAGACATGGATAATAACACGACACGTTTTTTAGTAATGTCTAATAAAGTTGATGAAGATAATATGTTTGAATCACAGCAGTATATGACAACTATCATATTTCAAGTCAGAAATATCCCTGCAGCCCTTTATAAGGCAATGGGTGGTTTTGCTACTAACAGTGTTAATATGGTTAAACTAGAAAGTTACATGGTTGAGGGTACTTTTACCTCCACTCAGTTCTATGCAGATCTTGAAGGACATCCAGATGATGAATCTGTTAAGAGGGCTCTAGAGGAGCTAAAGTATTTCACCAGTATGTTTAAAATTCTTGGTGTTTATGTGGCAGATAGTTTTAGAAAATATAATGAATCCTAGCATTTAAATTTCGTTTCTCACCCAGGATTCTAGAAGAAGCCTGGCAATAGTACCTGGCCTTGCAGGAAGCATATTATTACAATTTCCTTTTAACAAATTCTTCAATTCTTCTCTCGTCAACCATACGGCATCTTCTAACTCGTTTTTATCTATATCCAAGAGCGTATGATTTGTATTGCCTTTTAGACCAAACATTAATGAAGATGGGAAGGGCCAAGGTTGATTAGCTACATATTCAATGTCATAGATCTTGAGGCCAACTTCTTCTTGGACCTCTCGTTTAGCTGCCATTTCAATTGTCTCTCCAGGCTCTACAAAACCTGCCAGGCATGAATATAGCTTTTCGGGGAAATGAGGAGATCTCCCAATTAGGGTTTTATTGCCACTAATAATCAATATAATAATGACAGGGTCAATTCGAGGAAAGTGGTGCTGATTACAGCTATTACAGTGCCGTTCCCAACCGTAATTTTTTATACTCAAGGCTAGACCGCATTTGCCACAGTATTTGTTATTTAGGTTCCAATGTATTAACGCTTTTCCAGTACCTGCCAAGGCAGATTCTTCGTCTGAAATATCTGTCAATGCATTTCTAAGGTTTAGGAAATAACTCATATTCAACATTAGATCGTTTTGGATTCTTTTGTTAAAATATCCTAAGGTATCTTCATGACTTGAATCCTTTCGATCTTTAAAAATGTTGTGTGCAAATATTGATTTTCCTTTATAAAGACCTATGAAAACTGTCAAATCTACATGCGTTAGAAGCCAATGATCATGAAACAAGTAGGTAAGTCTGGTCTGAGAGTTAGTTTTATTGACCAAAGGCATGCCATCAAAAAAAATAATATTTAAGGCACCTTTGTTTTTTAAAACAGGGGTTGATTGGTTCACTTTACGCAAATCTGCTCTGCGTGCAACTATCTCATTATTAAATATCAGTCTGGGAATTTCTCTCATGCTTAGATTAAGCTTATAATTGTAATCCAAAGACTTGTAAATTGTTGTAGAAAAAACTACTAGTTAGATTGAGAGATTGGTATGGACGAGCTACTCGCCAATCCGGTCAGGTCTGAAAGGAAGCAGCCGTAACGAGCTCAGCTTGGGTCATGTCCAATCTCTCACTTAGGTCGTATACTTGATTAGTTCAACTAATCAAATTCCTGATATTAAGATGCTTAACTAAATTAGTAAAATCATGGTTTACACTGTCCTAGCTAGA
>PACC02000003.1 GCA_002699695.2 Paracoccaceae bacterium
AAACTACTGAGTAATTTCTTTGTGTGAATTCTTTTATAACTGAATTATATTTTTCTATATATTCTGATCTTCCCGGTAGAATAATAACTGTAGCCTTTTCTCCTTTATCCCAAAAACCATATCTAATGTATTTCCTGTCCTCAGTTTGGACATAATCTAATATGCCCCCTTCTAGCAGTTTAATTCCTAATTTAGGTAAAGGATTTAGTGTTTTATCAGCCAAGTATGTTTCCTAATTGCATTGCTACGCCCATGCTTCCCTCAACTTTAAGATTTCCACTCATAAAGGCTGAAGTTGGATTCGTTTGACCTGATAAAATGTCTTGAAAGGTTTCAGCAGTAGCAATCAAAGTGCAATCAGTATCTTCAGAGGAAGCTCTAACACCATTATTATCCACAATTATTGAACCTTCGTTTTCAATTTCAAATTTTGCACTGAAGTCCACACTCTTGCCTTTTAGCTTTTCTTCCAATGCTTTGATGGCAGTATCAATTATATTCGTCATTTTTTTAATTCCTTTAATAGTTTTTTCCCTAATCTTTTATACGTATTAGGTATTAGATATCCAGTAATTTAATAATTTAAAGTTCACGACGTCAAAGTTTTTTAGTAAATTTTTGTTCAATGGAGAATCATTGAATTGTCTCAATATAGGGCTGCTAAAGTGGGAAAATGAATCATGGCAAATAGTCCTAACTTTAATAAGAAGGTATGGGTTGTTTTAGGTCCAACAAATACCGGAAAGACATACTATGCTGTTGAAAGAATGCTTTGCCACTCTAGTGGCATCATTGGATTACCTTTAAGGCTCTTGGCTAGAGAGGTTTATGAAAAAGTTGTTGCTAGATCTGGAAAGCAATCAGTCTCGCTAATAACAGGAGAAGAAAGGATTGTTCCAGCAGATCCCAAATATTGGATTTGCACAGTTGAAGCTATGCCAGTGAGAATGGAGGTTGAATTTTTGGCAGTTGATGAAATCCAAATGTGTTCAGATCTTGATAGGGGACATATTTTTACAGAAAGATTACTTAAAGCTAGAGGCACTAAAGAGACAGTATTTCTTGGTTCAAATTCTATAAGAAGGGTTCTGGAAGATACTTTGCCTAATGTCGGATTCATTCCTAAGAAAAGATTTTCAAAGCTTCGTTACGTGGATTCGCATAGATTGAGCAGAGTTCCCCCAAGATCAGCGATAGTATGTTTTTCCGTTGATGAAGTTTATGCAATTGCTGAACTAATTAGAAGGGAGAAGGGCGGTGCGGCAATTGTTACTGGGGGGTTATCACCGAGGACTCGAAACTCACAAGTTCAGGTTTATCAAGATGGTGATGTCGATTATTTGGTCGCTACTGATGCAATTGGTATGGGACTGAATTTAGATGTAACAAATGTAGCTTTTGCTAGCTTGAGTAAATTTGATGGGTCAAATTATAGAAATCTGTTTCCAGACGAATTAGCCCAGATAGCCGGAAGAGCTGGCAGATATATGTCCGATGGTACTTTTGGTGTAACTGCTGGTTGTCAGAGTTTGACGCCAGATACCATTCATAGAGTAGAAAATCATATATTTTCAGATATCAAAACATTACAGTGGCGTAATTCTGATCTTTGTTTTGAAAATTTGCAATCTCTTATTAATTCCTTAGACGAAAAATCTAATCATCCTTATTTGGTCAGGGTGAGAGAGAGCATCGATCTAAGAGCTTTAAGAACTATGACTGAAAATAGCTTGATTGTTGATAGAATTATTTCCAAACAGGAAGTTCAACTTTTGTGGAGAATCTGTCAAATTCCTGATTATAGGAAAATTTCACTTTCTGATCATGTTCAAACATTGGAAGAAATATTCTTATTTCTTTCCAATCGGGGTCAATTGCCAGAAGAATGGCTTGAAAAAAAAATAGTAACGTTAGATAAGTACGATGGCGGGATAGATGGCCTTTCAAGAAGACTGGCGTATATAAGAACTTGGAATTATGTGGCTAATAGAGGAGATTGGGTAGAAAATGCGCAATTTTTGCAAGAAAAGTCGAAATTAATTGAAGACAAACTATCAGATCATCTACATCAATTATTAATTGAACAATTTATTGATCGTAGAACAACTGTATTAATGCGCAGAATTAGGGAGAAGGTAACATTGACTGCAGATTTAAATGAGAAAGGTGAGGTGTTTGTCGAAGATCAACTTATTGGAAAGTTGGATGGACTTATTTTTTCATTAGATCCAACAGGATCCGCAAATGAAAAAAAGAAACTATTTTCTGTTTCTAAGCAAGCAATCACATCAAAAATATCAATTCTAGTGGATCAATTATATGAATCTCCTAATGGTGAATTTTCTCTAAATAATTCTGGTAATATAATTTGGCGAGAAAATGCTATTGGCTCTATTAAAGCTGGTAATTCCATCCTTGAACCAGAACTGACCCCACTAATAGATGAGATGGCAGGTAAAACTGCAAGAGAAAAGCTTTTGCAACGTATAAAATATTTCTTAGAGGGATTGCTTAAAGAACATGTGGAGGCATTATTTTCTTTGGTAGAAGATGAGGAAATTTCCGGCTTATCAGCTGGGTTGGTTTTTAGGCTAAGTGAAAACCTAGGAGTTCTTCCTAGGGAAGAATTTAGTAAAGAAGTAAAAGCTCTTGATCAGGACACCAGATCCAAATTTAGAAAACATGGGGTCAGGTTTGGTCAATACAGTATTTTTCAACCAAGCTTGCTTAAACCTGAGCCAACGCGAATTCGTATGCTGCTATGGAAGATCTATCATAAGCCTACTATAGTACCTGAACCGCCTGTGCCTGGCTTGGTGACCATTCCTTCTATTAAAGATGTTAACCCACTATTTTATGCAATATCTGGTTTTCGACTTCTTGGGGCTAGAGCCATTAGAATTGATATGCTTGAGCGACTTGCGGATCTTATACGGGCCAAAGATACAAAAGTGGGTTTCGAAGCTACCCCAGAAATGCTTTCGATTACTGGCCTTACTCTTTTGCAGTTCAAAGAATTAATGGTGTCTCTAGGTTACAAAGTTTCAGTTTTGAAGAGAACAGCTAATTTAGAAATTAATGAAAGTGCTCAAGACCAAACGACGAAAGACCAGACTGCTAAAGCTAGAAATACTAAAGATGAAATAGTTGAGTCAGTTACAAACCACACGAACTTTCTAAATGATATTGAAAATGAATATTTCATATTTAAATTTGAGCCAAAGAGGTTAGAAATTAAAAAATCTCTTGAAAGAGGTAAGACCAAAGGTAAAAATATTAATGAGAAGGGGTTTAAGAAGAAAGGCCTTAAGAATAAAGAACACAATCATTTGACGAGAGAATCGAGATCAGGGATTAGGAAAATCGATCCGGATAGTCCTTTTGCGGCTTTAGCTTCTCTAATTAAAAATTAGAAGTTCAAGCCTTGAGAATTGATAAATGGTTGTTTTTTGCAAGGATTTTTAAAACAAGGAATCGAGCAGTTAGGAACATAGAAAAAGGGCTGGTCTTTCTTAATGGGAAACGGGTTGCCAAACAATCTCAGGTGATAAAAATTGGTGATGGTATTATAGTAAAGGGTTCAAAAGAGATTTTAGAGTTAACGGTCATGGATTTTGGAATAAGAAGGGAAAGCTATGATATAGCCAGGCATATGTATGATAACACGGTTAAAGAAATTCAGGAAAGTGGTAAGGAAACTGATAGTCGGGGGCTTTCAGAATCGAAGCAGAGTATTCGCCCAGATAAAAAAGATAGACGCGCTTTGATTAAACTTAAGAGAGCTAGCAATTCACTTAAAGAGGAATAACTTGTTATAACAAATGATTGGAACTGGAAAAATCTCAAAAAAACTGAATTCTATAAGTGGTATGACTAGGTGAATTGAGTAGTTAAAGTAACAAAGCAGGTATTTATGACATATATAGTAAATGATAATTGTATAAGATGTAAGTATACTGATTGCGTCGAAGTGTGTCCTGTAGATTGCTTTTATGAAGGTGAAAACATGTTAGTTATACATCCTGATGAGTGTATAGATTGTGGTGTTTGTGAGCCCGAATGTCCTGTAGATGCCATAAAACCAGACACTGATCCTGGGGCTAGTGATTGGGTGGAGTTCAACAGAAAATATTCTGATATTTGGCCAGTCATAACAATTCGCAAGGACCCATTACCTGAAGCTGATGATAAAGCAGATGAGAAAGGAAAATTAGAGAAATACTTTTCTGCAAATCCGGGCGAGGGCGATTAGCAAGTAGTTTTGTGGACCCCCACCCATCCACGGTATCCTTCAAATATTTTTTGCTTACATGTAGTTGATTTTTGGACAAAAACCTGATAGGCACTGTCGGATCTTAGTAAGTGCGAGCTTCGTTTGAACAGTAGAATGTGCTGGCTCTGAAATCATTATGAGAAATAGTTTCTTGTGGGATTTAATTTGTCTTCCCCCAGGAATTTTTTGGTTTTTGGTGGAGAATAGTTTGAGAAATGAGTAGTGATATGGAATTTGCACAAAATGATTATGTTGTTTATCCAACCCATGGTGTAGGAAAAGTAGAGGCTATAGAAAAGGAAACTGTAGCAGGTATGGAAATGGAGATGTTCGTAATACATTTTGCAAAGGACAAAATGACGCTTAGAGTGCCAACTTCCAAGGCAGATTCAGTGGGCATGCGTTGTTTGTCTTCGCCAGCGATTGTCGGTAAGGCAATGAGTACTTTGAAAGGCCGTGCCAGGGTCAAAAGAGCAATGTGGTCTCGTCGGGCGCAGGAGTATGAGCAGAAAATAAATTCTGGAGACTTAATCTCCATAGCCGAAGTAATTCGTGACTTACATCGGAATGACGAACAGAGGGAGCAGTCTTACTCAGAGCGCCAGCTATATGAGGCTGCCTTAGAGAGGTTAACAAGGGAAGTAGCTGCGGTAGATGGAGTTGAAGAAGAAAAGGCACAAGTTAAAGTTGGTGCAGTTTTAGAGGGCAGAGCAGCTTAAATTAGATTTTCATAGTTTAATACCCTGTCATTTCCAGGTATCCTACCCCGCTATGGCTACCAGAAATTGTAATAGGTCCTTCCCAGTAGGGGACTAATCCGTCAATATATGAGTGAGAATTGATGGCTTTGGTTATTACATCAATATTTTGACTTTTAATCTGTAACCTCCAACTTATGGGAACATTTGATCCCGGACGTTTATTTGTAGCCTTTCTAGCTTGATATGTTAGTGGTTTCATTTTTATTTTTGTATTGTCTAGGTTCAATATTTTTTTGTTTGCTGTAACTAGGGTCCCAGAGAAAAAATCCTTAGCTTCCTTGTCTCTTACTCGGAATAACATCAATTTGTCACCATTATCTAAATGCAAGGAAAACCAATCCCATCCGTCTTGATTTGGTCCAAGCATTGCACTGGACCATTCTCGGTCAATCCAGGCCTCACCTTTTACTAAGAAGGTAGCATCATCCATAATGATTTTCCCATCTACCTTAAGGAAGGGTAGACTATAATAAGCTGAGCTATGACCTTCGTGGGTTTTTACACTGTACCCATTGTTGCCATTCAAGACTATTGGCCCGTCTGCTTTAAGGTTTAATGAGTATTCAAAGTTTTTACCTTTGGCTTGCACCTTTAATTTGTTCCAGTTTTTATTCCCAAAAAATACCCAGTCATCTATCCAAGCAGAAAAATCTTCGCCTTTAACACCGGCTTGTCCACTTCCTCCTCGAGCTAGTTTTTCGGAGAAATAGTGAGAATTTTTTGAAGTGACGGCAGCATGTGCCATCCAGATCTGATTGTCATCCCAAGAGAGTATTTCTTCCTCTGATTGATTTATTCTTGAATTGTCAAAATCATCTATTGAGCTCCTGAATAATGTCCATTGAATTCCAAAACTATTACCTTTGGCNTCTTTCAGGTTTGCCGTGACATACCACCATTCTATTGTGGAGNTTTCATGCGATCCATGGTCCNGGGGGAATTCAATNGTCAAGTTTTGCGATACGGGGTTAGAGTTTTGGGGGGACTGGAAAATATTTGAAAAAGCAAGGGACAATGAATGTGTTCCAAACAACAGTAATAATAAGAAGGCCCCAACTATTTTAAAAATCATTCTTATACCTCCCAATCATCAATGCAGGAGAATTCTTGAACATCAGTATTGACGGAAAAAGAATGGCTATAAGTGAACCTAGTGAAGCTATTAATAGGGTTTGAATCCAAATCATTGGATAAAATTGGAAAGGCAGTTTCCAACCGAAAGCTGCAACATTCAGGTAGTTAGTGAGAAAATGGCAGATTAATAAGCCTGTGGGTATTGCAAAGAATAAAGTAATAAGGGTTAACATCAAAAATTGAGCTAATTCAAATTTCAAAAGCGTGATTCTAGGAATACCCAGCACCCACAGAGGAGTCAAATTGGCAAGCCTGATCTCAGAAAGTGTTATGAGAGTGGTTAGTATAGTTAGTGTGGCGATAACGATCATTGAATCAGATAAAGCATTGGTTATGGCGAATGTTCTATCAAAAATTTGAGTGGAAAATTCTTTTATTGTCGATTGATTAATTATTTCTACGTCTAATAAACCATATTTGCTCAAGAGCATTTCAGAAACTGAATCATAAGATCTCGGGTCTATTTCTAAAGCGAAATTTAAAGGTATGTCCTTAGAGTAGTAATCTTGGAAAGACTGGATATTCATCATAATCTGGCCCAATCTATTGCCATAATCTGGATAAATGCCTACTATTTCGTATCTAACTTTCTTTTCTGGGTTCAAAAGACTATCTAATTTTATTATATCACCAATCCCCAAACCATATTTGTAAAAAAATTGTTCATTAATTAGTACACCTTTACCATTTTGAACTTTTTCCCAAGTCTGTTTGTTTGATTTGACCAAAGGCCAATTTTTTATATAAATTTCAGCAGGTTTAAAACCTACTATAGTTGTTAGTTGTTCGTTGAAGCTAATTTTAAGGCTTGTGATTGGGTAAAAATTTTTCACTAAATGTTCATTATGCAATCCATTCATCAATAATTCGGCTTTATTTTGATCTTCAACTTTGACGTACACTTCTGTTATCAATCGTTTTTCCAACCAAATATTGAAAGTTTCCTTAAAATTCTTAACCATGTTATCGACACCTATGGTGACAGCTACGGCAAGCATCAGTGCATTGAGGCTAAGAGAAATTCTATTAACTTGATGAACAGAGTCTGAAAGAAACCAGTGCAATAATGGTAGTTTCTTCTTTATTGAAGATACCAAAAACGATAGTCCTACTCTTAGTATTATTGGTAATAGTGTTGCAGCTATAATGATTGTAAGTCCAATAATGAAAAAACTTTTGAAAAGGCCCACCGGACTAGTAGTTAGAATAAGTGTGAGGCCCATTAAAATGAGTGCAGTACTCAACTTTAATTTAATTTTATTGTCATAGAGCTTGCTACCAGCCATTAGTGCATTCAGGTTTTGAGGGGCCATCTTATGAAGCTTTAGGATGAAATTTGTTGAGATTAATAAGGAGCCTAGCACCGGCATCAATAGAGCTAAGAATATCTCTTTCATTGAAAGTACAAGCTGGTTTCCCAAATTGGCGCCATAAATGTGGTTTAGTGTTGCTGCAACATCAGGGAAGAGACTGGAGGCAAGCCAATGTCCAAGAAATATTCCAATTATACCACCAGTCAAGGCCAAAACTAGAATTTCGATCAGTGTTGAGGTATAAACTGTCCGCACAGGAACACCGATTGATCTGAGGGCCATATAAGTTGTTTTTCTCTGCTCAAATGCCAAGTTTAATGTTGAGTAGACAATGAATAAGCCAACAATGAAGCCAAGTAACCCGAAGGCACTTAGGTTTAGGTGGAAACTTTCTGTCAATTGTTCAAGATCAGCCTGAGAATTTGAAGGCACCAGCCTTAGATCCAATTTTTCTAAGATTTGTCTATTACTGGAAGCAGGACCTGTTAGCTCAAATCTTGTAATTTCACCCTGATGCCCCAGGATTTTTGCGGCTACACTAATATCAGTGATTAGAACATTAGTTAATAATGACTCATCGACTGACATTTGTAGTCCTAAAGGCAATTTGCCGAGACTATTTACCGTTTCTTGAGTTGCAAATCCTATGTTCTTCTTAATAACAAATTCTTTCAAATTTTCCCCATTCCTAAATAATCCGTCAAGAAGGCTACTTGCCTCGGAGATACTGATTGGCTCAATTCCTAAAATGGTAATAGAATTTTGACTAGGTAGCTTACCTTCTAATATTGGAGTAACAAGCCAACCTGCTCTTCTCAATTTTGCAAAAGATTCAATAGGAATTAGTTTATTTTTTTTGGAGATGATTATTTCAGTTTCGTATGCGGTTAGAATTTTAACAGCATCCTCATAGGAGTTTTTAGCTTGTGAGTTTAACAACTGTATACTAGACCAAAGTGCTGTAGCTAGGGACAGACCCATAACTAAAAACAAGAATTGCAAAGGTTTTCTAAACCAATGCTTCATACTTGATATTAAGGAGATGGAAAAAACTTTCATTCAACCTTTATTTTTTTGCTCGGCCAGATTTGAGAATGAGCTTCGATTTTATTTTATTTGCAACGCTTTTTGAATGTGTTGCCACAAGTATGGTACTTTTACATCTTTCTAGCAACATTTCGAAAGCTTTTAGTACACTCATGGTATTTTCTTCATCCAAGTTTCCAGTGGGTTCATCTGCAAGAAGTATTTTAGGCTTTGTTAGAACAGACCTTGCTATTGCAACCCTTTGTTGTTGGCCACCAGAAATTTCCTCAGGGTATTTCATTAACAGGTTTTTAAGACCGAATAACTTAATGAGTTCGTCTTGAAATGATTGGTCCCAATTGTCAATCAATTGAGAATGAAGGCTTATATTACTTGAAACATTTAAAGAAGGAATAAGGTTATATTGCTGGAATATTACTGCCATATTTTTCAAACGGAATCTTGCTCTATCAGGTTCTCTATAGTTCCAGATCTCATTTTTGGCTATCATGACCATACCAGAGGAAGGGGGTTCTAGTCCGGCTAGTATATTTATCAGAGTAGTTTTTCCACTTCCACTCTCACCGATGAGGGCTGTTGCAGAGTTTTGGGCTAGGTTGAACGACAGTTCTTCAAACACTTGGAATATTTCACCAGAGCTTTCGAAGGATTTACTTAAACCGTTTACTTTAACTATAGGTTCCATGGGCCTTTGGGGGAGAAATATACATATTTTTAAACATTTAAATCTACTCTTATTTAGATAGTTTATATACCTTACATTTAAAGCTTTGGATTATTAAATAATGTTTCATGCGGGTTTGGAAATTTTACATATAGGTGGTGTATTTGGCTACTAGCGCTCATCAGTTGGATAGTTCCATCAATAATACTTGGTATGAGGACACTGCCTGTGTGTCATTCTCAGCACCCCTGTTTAAGGGAAAGGAAGATTGTGATACATTGATTATAGGAGGTGGTTTGGCAGGCCTAGCTCTTCAATCAATGCTTTCTGAGCATCAGATATACTGCCTTCTTCTGGAGGAAAAAAATATTGCCTCAGGTGCTTCCGGTATTAACGGAGGATTTTGTACTCCTGGTTGGTCCGTTGATCAATTGGAACTAGAGAATAGGGTGGGTTTAAGCAAAGCAAGCCAGTTATATTCAATTTCGTTGGCGGGATTTGAATGGATGCAGGAGCTCTGCCAAAAGTTTGATCCAGCTATTTCTCAAGTAAAGCATGGGGTATTAAAAGCACATTCGTCTAAACAAAAAATAAAATTAGAAAGTAAGGTTCACAAATTTAATGAGAAATATGACGCAAATATTCAATTCTTGACGGAAGACGAGTTGTCACAATATTTGATTAGCCCAAGATATGATTACGGATTATTGGATTTACATTCCTTCCAGTTCAACCCTTTAAATGTGATTAGGTCTTTAGCGGTTAAAGTACAGAGTAAAACTGGCAAGATTTTTGAAGATTCTAAGGTAACTAATGTTGAGAGTTATAAAGGTGGTTATAGGGCAAGCACTTCATGTGGAGGTATTATACATGCCAAAAGAGTGGTTTTTTGTACTGGGGGCCATTTTTCAAACCTTGGAGTTTCTTCTTTATATAAAAAGTTATTTAGTCTCCAAACATCTATAGCAGTAACTGAACCTCTTAGTAAAATCTTCAGCGGTACAATTTCTTCCAACGTAGCGATTCATGATGATAGGAGAGCAGGGAATTATTTTCGGATTTTGCCTGATAACAGACTCTTATGGGGAAGAGACATAAGATCAATTGGTAACCAGACCAGGATACAAATAATTAGAGATACAAGGAGAGATTTAAAATTTTTTTTCCCCCAGCGTCGAAAATTTTTTGATGACTTGAAAATTGATTACGGTTGGTCTGGAAAATTAGGGTATTCCTCGAATTTTATGCCTTATGTATGCTGTGAAAAGTCTAATCTATTTCTTCTTACAGGTTTTGGGGGGCATGGAATGAACGCAGCACCCGCAGCAGCGTCTCTGGTTAAAGACGCTATCCTAGGAGATCAGTCTAAGATGCAGGCATTTGAGTATTTTTTCCCCACTTGGAATGGGGGAATTTTTGGGAGGTATGCTGCAGAGATTTATATCAGATGGTTAAAAATTTGTGATCAAATGAACATGAATTGATATTATACTCTCTCGTCACTATTCACTATAGCTTTACCTCAAAACCTTTTTTTTCTAGCTCGTCATCAAAAATTTCAGCAGGGAAACCAGGGGCACTAATTTTCAAACCAGTTTTTCTTTCTAATCTCTCGATAATGGAAGGAGAGTTAGATTCTGCCCCAAAACTAGAAACACCCTCTTTGAAAATCTCAATAAGTTTTGGTGAAATATCTAAAGGAATGTTATTAACCTTTGCTAACTCTTGAAATATTTCTATGTCTTTTAGAACGAGAGCCATCGTGAAATTTATATCTCTACTTCCATTAAGGATTACTTGACTTTCGGTTTCATGGACGAAAGAATTTCCCGAAGATATCTTTATTGCTTTAAATGCTGTCGCTAAATCCATGCCAGCACCTTTCATGGTAGTCAAAGCCTCACAACAGGTGACCAAATTAGCTGTCGCCAAATAATTGGTCATAACTTTTAAAATTGAAGCTGATCCTAAGACACCAGTGTGAAGTATTTTCTTACCCATTAAAAAAAGTATAGGTTTTATTCTTTCAAAAACTTTTCGCTCACAGCCAGAAAAAATTGAGATATTCCCGCTGGCTGCTTTGTGGCAACCTCCAGAGACGGGACAGTCGGATGAAGCAGCACCTTTTTTTTTGACCTTTGCAGCCAGTCTTAAGACTTCATCTTGACTAGTTGTACTCATTTCAATCCATATTTTTCCTTTTGTTAGACCTTGTATAACACCATTTTCAGACTCCATGACATCTGCACAGATTTCTGGAGAGGGAAGGCAAGTAATTATTTGGTCGCAATTTTTTGCCACAAGTCGAGGATTCGCAGCCCAGGAAGCCCCATCTCTAATTAATTTCTGCGCCCTGGATTTATTAATGTCATGTATGACTAGCTTGATACTATTTCTACTTAATGTCGAAGCTAATTTATGACCGAGATTACCTAAACCGATGAACCCAACAACCATTTGACTCTCCTTTTTTTCAAAATAATGCAATAATAATAGCTTAAAGAAAGTTTTAAATAGGTTAATACCATATATATCCCAAAAATTAGGACAAACACCCAAAAGTAGTGTTAACGGTTTTTTTTTTGGCACATTAAATGCAACATTTGTCTGCAATTTTAAAGGAAAAGTGTTGCTATAGTGCCATAAACACATGAATTATATAGTAAAAATTTAAAATACTTTGTGCATTAGCAGCGGGTTCGCGTTACAAGAAGAAACAGAAAAAAGCGACAAGCTTTAAAAAATGGAGCAGAGAAATGTACTTGATTGATCAAGCTAAACTTGAACCTTATAATGGGTCAGGCATGTTGAAGAGATTGAATTTGGGTGACTGGCTAGGTGTTGAAACGGACACAGATGGCAGGCTTTCTGTATGGGCCGATGTAAATTCTTCCTTTTTCGGGTTGAAAAGGACGGTAAGAGAGCAGTTAGGTTTTTTGCCGCAGGAGGCTTCTAAATTGCTTTCGAAAAGCATTAAAAATGGGAGAAGGGTGAGAGCTCGTTTAGTCGATATGCAAAGGCATTTCCATGAAGAAGCAAAAGATCAGGCTACACTTTCTGTCTCTCTTTGGAGTGATTAACTTTAAAATTTTTTAATTTCTGTTAGAGTAATCGCTAATTCTTCAAAATCAAAATATTTTCGGAGTTCAATTTGTTTTCAGATCAAAAATTTACAGGCTCGGTACTCGCTAATAGTATCAATTTAAAAGGCTCGATTAGTTGCAAAGGTGAATTGCAAATAGAAGGGCGAATCAATGGAAATATTACTGGTGAAAAGGTAGTGCTAGGTTCTGATTCCAATATGGAAGGAACATTGAATGCGGATGAAGTAATAATTATTGGAAAATTCAAGGGAAAGATCAGAGGAAAGTCCATTCGATTAGATTCCGGATCTTCTGTTGATGCCGAGATTCATTATGAGATCCTTGCTATAGAAGATGGCTCAACGGTTAATGGCACTATTAGAAAGCTATCAACTGCGTCCTCTCCTAAAAAAGATATAGCTGTAGATAAAAAAGAAAAAATTGAAAAATCTGAAATTGATTCGAAAAGCCTATAAGTAGATCCTTTCTTGTAATATAATTGAGATGAAATTGGCTCTATTGGTATGGTAAAAATCAATATTTGATATTGGACCTTTTAATAGGATATCAATGAAAATTGTTCTGAATACTAAGTTTGGCAAAGGAATTAAAAGAAAAACCAACTTAGCAAGAGTTCGTGAAGTGAGTACTGACGACACTTTACCAAGAAAACTTCTTGAAATGTGTCCCAAGAAAGATCCAGTAAATTTGTTAGAGCTAAAGGAATTATCTGGCCAAATGGGTTTAGGTGCCATATTTGCCATCGATGAAAGCAAGAGGTTGGGTTTAGGTAGTTTCAAAGCTTTGGGGGCAGCATATGTTATTGCCAAAATGGCTGTGGGAGAAAGTTTTGAGAAAAAGAATTCAGATTTCTTCGAAAAAGCCAAAAGAAAATTGGCTGGAATAACTTTTGCGACATCAAGTGCTGGTAACCATGGTCTTTCTGTAGCGGCAGGAGCTAGGTTATTCGGAGCGGAATCAAGAATTTATGTTTCTGTGAATGTTCCAGAGAAATTCAAGCGTCAACTTAAAGATATGGGTGCTAAAGTAACGGTTCATGGCAGCAACTATGAGCAATCACAGGAGCGTGCAATCCAAGACTGTGATCTTAATGGTTGGACTTTAATCTCAGATTCTACCTGGGAAGGTTATGACTTAGGTCTAGATATTATGGAAGGTTACCTAATTTCTATTGGTCAAGCATTAGAAAAAATTCCTGAAAATCCAACACACATATTTTTACAGGCAGGGGTAGGAGGTTTAGCTGCTTCATTTGCCGCTTTTATCAGAAAAAAATTGGGAAATACTCCGATAATCATAGTAGTTGAACCTTCAACAGCACCATGTTTACAAGCCTCAATAGAAAAGGGGGAACCATCAAAAATTGCAGGGCCAGTATCGGAAATGGGAAGATTGGATTGTAAATTTCCATCTCTTCATGCTTTTTATTCATTATCAAAAACTGCAAATGCGTTTGTCACAATTACAGAGCGTGAATCTGAATTTGGAAATAAATTTTTATCAGATAAAGGTATATTCATTTCTAGATCTAGTTCTGCAGGCTTTGTTGCCCTCAGGTTGCTGGTAAAAAGGAAAAAATTTTCCCTTGATAGAAAATCTAAAGTACTGTGTCTCTTTTCAGAAGGTCTGGTAGAGTAAATATTTTTATTAGCCATGCAATTAATTAATACTCAAATTAGGTCTATTTTTGAAGTCTTGCTTTCACTTAACTGAACTAGTAACCTAAAATCGTTAAAGACCTAATATTCCGGTTGAATAGCCTTTTAACATAGCAATGTATTGGATGAATTGAGGCTATATGGATAAAGACAAAGAACAAAAAATTGTTGTTTTGACTGGTGCTAGTAGAGGTATAGGGCACGCAACAGTGAAGAAATTTGCATCTGAGAACTGGAGGGTGATCACTTGCTCTAGACAAGCTTTTGATGACCGTTGCCCTTGGCCAGGTGGAGAGCAGAATCACATCCAACTCGATTTAGCAAACCCTAGTCAAACTATTGAGGCAATAAAAGAAGTCAAATCCAGAATAGGTGGGAAGCTAAATGCTTTGGTAAATAATGCTGGCATTTCACCTAAGGACAAAAATGGGAAAAGATTAAATACGCTTGAAACGGATTTAAGCATTTGGGGGCAGGTGTTTCATGTAAATTTTTTTGCTTCAGTGGTCTTAGCTCGAGGATTGCAAAATGAACTTGCATCAGCAAAGGGAGCAATTGTAAATGTTACTTCCATAGCAGGTAGCAGAGTTCATCCATTTGCTGGCTCTGCGTATGCCACCTCAAAAGCAGCTTTGTCAGCACTTACCAGAGAAATGGCAGCAGACTTTGGGCCATTAAATGTACGGGTTAATGCTATTGCACCAGGAGAGATTGAGACAGACATACTTAGTGCTGGTACTGAAAATATTGTGAAAGAAATTCCGTTAAGAAGACTCGGACTTCCTGAGGAAGTAGCCAACACAATTTTTTTCTTATGCTCGGATAATTCTGGCTACATTTCAGGGGAAGAATTGCAAATAAATGGTGGTCAGCATGTTTGAATTCAAGACCCATTTTTTTGTTATTCAGAAAGAAAATCAATAGTGATAATGTGGCTTAATATTGAGTATAGTATGAGCTCATGTTGCATTTCTGTTTAGAAGGTTTTTAGACTTTGCGACGTTCAGTGAAAAAAGAGTTTCTTAAGAAGCTATATACCTCATTTTTGTCGGCAGCTTTACCAGAAAAATGTATCGCTCAACTAGGGCCAATAAGAAATACAGGCCGAATCCTAATAGTAGGAATAGGCAAAGCTGCAATTCCTTATTGTCAACAGCTTCAAAGAAAAGTCAGGTCAGATTATAGTGGAATAATAATTACGACGCCGACAAAAAATTTCCCAACAGATTTAGACGCGTTTAGGATTTTCTATGCTAACCATCCTACTCCAGATAAAAAAGGACTATTTGCTACTGAGTATCTAATTGAAGAAGTTAAAAAACTAACTTCTAATGACTTACTACTGTTTCTGGTTTCAGGAGGTGGATCCGCCCTTCTGCCATCACCTCCAATTGGTTTTAAGCTTAAAGATGAAATAATCTTAAACAAAATTTTATTAAGTTGT
>PACC02000006.1 GCA_002699695.2 Paracoccaceae bacterium
CTGATGTTATCAATACATGAGATCGGAATGTGATTATGTTTCTAAAACGACTATTTTTCTCTTGTAAGTCATTGATTTTAAACGATAAAATATGGTACGCCCTAGGGGAATCGAACCCCTCTTTCCAGAATGAAAATCTGGCGTCCTAACCGATAGACGAAGGGTGCACTCATCCCTTTAATAATTCGGTATTCTGGATGGCGCAAGTAGTTTTTCTTTATAATCAGGTGATCAGAGAAACATCTTTAATGATGAAGTTTGGAGTCTTTCTGCCTGACCAGTCATTAATTTCAAGATTACCAGCAAAGTGAAATCTTTCCGCTTGGTTCTGGTTTAATAGATTTCCAACGTTATCATTCATGGCTCGAAAAAAAATTGACTGGATTGTACTATTACTATCGTCGGAAATCACCAATCTTAGATGCTGATTAGCAATCACCTTAAGCCATTTTATCCGACAATTCGCTAAAACAAAAATTGGAGGTTGAGCACCTGCACCAAAAGGACCAGCTTCCTCTATTTTTTCAATAAGTTCTGCAGTTATAGCATTAACAGAAATGAGTGAAGTTATATTTAATTTCTGGGGAGTTTTCTTTAATCGTTTTTGATCTTTTAAAATGTCAGATAACCGCTCCATGGCTGTTTTGATTTTATCCTTTTTAAAGGTAATGCCAACTGCTTGAGCGTGCCCACCACCTTTAGCTATTAGCTTTTCTTCTGACAATTGATTTACAGCTAATCCTAAGTTTAAATTTGGGATGGATCTACCTGATCCCTTACCAATACCATTTTGATCGATTGCAATTGCTATAGTTGGTTTGCCAAATTTTTCTCTGAGCCTTGAAGCTAATATACCGGTGAGTCCAGGATTCCAATCTTCTTGGGCAACCCAAATAAGATTTTCATCATCTTTAGGGCTTTTGATTATATCAAGGGCTTTATCCAGCATTTCAGCTTCAATTAGCTTTCTGTCATCATTCAAACTATTTAATGTTTTTGCTATCATTTCAGCCTTAGAAATGTCCCTTTCAATTAGGAGGTCCACTGCAAGTTTTGAGTTTCCCAATCTACCCCCTGCATTTATTCTGGGGCCTAGTGAAAAACCAAGATCGCTGACTCTAATCTTGCCATTAATATTTGCAATATCCATTAATGCACTTAGTCCTACATTATATCGCTCTTGTAAGATCCTTAACCCAGTCTTAACGTATGCTCGATTCAAGCCGACAAGTGGTACTACGTCTGCGATAGTAGCTAAAGCTACCAAATCTAAGTAAAATAATAGGTCTGGGACTTGGTGCCCATTTTTTTTTAACTTAGTGTTTAATCCAACTAAGAGTAGAAAAACCACCCCTGCAGCACATAAATATTTATATAGGGATGTTTCATCAGCTCTGTTTGGATTAATAATAGCGTCAGCAATTGGTAACTCATTACTAGCTAGGTGATGGTCTACTACTATTACTTTACATTTTTCAGTCTTAGCAATTGAAATAGGCTCAAAAGAAAGAGTACCGCAATCTACACAAACTATAATATCATGGTCTTCAGCTAGAGATTTCATAGCCTCATTGTTCGGTCCATAACCTTCTTTTACTCTATCAGGAACATATACTGAAGGTTTCAAACCAAAGTGTAGCAACCAATTATAAAGTAATGCGGAAGAGGTGCCACCGTCTACATCATAGTCGGCAAATATTGCAATCTTATTTTTCTTTGAAACAGCCTTAGACAGGATTTCTATGGCTGCATCCATGTCATGAAAAGAAGATGGCTTTGGGAGGGTATCCTTAATTTTTGGGTTAAGAAACATTTCAATTTGGTCAGCCGTTATTTGTCTTTGGGCTAATAATACAGCGAGGGGGTAAGGTAGAGAGGAAACCTGTTGTAAATTCGTCGCCAATCGTTGTTCTTTATTGCTTGGCTTGACCCAGATTTTGTTCGTTAGAGACTGTTTGACATTTAGAAATGGTTCTTCCATTTCATTCATGAAAACCTCTGTCTGTAAAGTAGTCGCCGCACTGAACCAGTTTTTGATCTCATTAAAATAGTTTCCATTTCTAATATATTGCCATCCCATCTAGCTCCGCGCAGAATTGATCCGTCTGTTACTCCAGTGGCTGCAAAAATCACATCCTTGGTTACCATTTCATTAAGGGTGTAGATTTTATTGAGATTATCTATACCCGCCGCTATAGCCCTCTTTCGTTCAGTATCACTCCTAAAAATCAATCGTCCTTGTATTTGTCCTCCTAGACATTTAAGAGCTGAAGCTGCAAGCACACCTTCTGGTGCACCGCCACTTCCCATGTACATATCTATGCCCGTCTTTGGCGTATCTGCACAGTGTATCACACCAGCAACATCTCCATCTGTAATTAATCTGAGCCTTGCTCCCGTTTCTCGAATTTCTTGAATCAAGTTTTGATGTCTGGGCCTTTCAAGGACACAGATCATGAGATCACTCGGCTTACAGCCTTTTGCTTTGGCAAGTTTTTCAATTCTTTCCGATGGGGTCATTTCTAGAGTGATTAGATTAGGATCATAGTTCGGACCGTAGGCCAATTTCTCCATATAAACATCTGGTGCGTGTAATAAGGATCCCTTTGGTCCCATTGCAATCACTGTCAAAGCATTAGGCATATCTTTAGCAGTTAAATTAGTACCTTCTAGAGGATCAAGAGCTATATCTACTCCTGGTCCTTTTCCACTTCCAACCTTTTCACCAATATATAGCATTGGAGCCTCATCTCGCTCTCCTTCTCCAATGACTATTGTTCCATTTATTTCTAGCATATTTAGCTGAGCTCTCATAGCATCTACGGCCGCTTGGTCAGCTGCTTTTTCATCCCCAGCGCCTACAAACTTTGTTGCTGCTATTGCTGCTGCCTCAGAAACTCTTGCTAGCCCTAAGGATAATAAACGATCATTGAAGGCACTTTTTGATTCCATTTTAAACCTATTTTATAAATCTTCTATCCTAATATAGACTGGTTCGCTTTTACAAATTTCAAGTGTACTAATTTCTTCTATGGCAGATTTAAGTGAAGTTTTCTGTGTAGGATGGGTCACAATTAGAACAGGTGCGTTTTCATCTTTGTGATGTAGTTGGCGCATTCTATTTATTGAAATAGCATATTTCCCTAAAATACCCGCTAATTGTGCTAATGTACCTGGTTTATCAGTTAGTAAGAATCTCATATAAAAACTAGACACAAGATCTTCTGTCACATGAGAAGAAATTTTTAACTGACTTGCTTTTTGCCCAAATGTGGTACTTATATTCCCCTTAGCTATGTCAATAAGATCAGAAACTATTGAAGAGGCTGTTGGACCTGCTCCTGCACCAGGTCCAATATAATGGGTTTGTCCTACAAAATTACCTTCCACCATTACCATGTTTGTTCCACCATCTAATTTTCCAAAAAGGCTTTCTCTTGGAACAAGGCATGGTTCTACCTCTTGGTTAATACCTGCTTTAGATTTACTGGCTAACCCCAATAACTTTATTCTATAACCCATTGCGTTTGCATTCTTAATATCTACTAGAGATATACTTTCTATTCCCTTTACCAAAACATTATCGAAATTAATTCTTGATCCAAATGCCAGAGAAGCCAGAATTGCAATTTTGTGTGCAGAATCTATTCCCCCCACGTCAAGGGATGGATCTTTTTCAACAAAACCAAGATCTTGAGCTTGCTTAAAAATTCTTGAATAATCTTGTTGATCATTTTCCATTTGTGTGAGGATGTAGTTACATGTTCCGTTGATTACTCCATAAACTCTTGAAACCTCATTGCCACTCAATGATTCCCGGAGAATTTTTATTATAGGGATCCCACCTGCTACTGCTGCCTCAAAATTAAGAGCAACTTCCTGTTCTTCAGCTATAAGGGCGAGATAATGACCGTGATGTGCTATTAAAGCTTTGTTGGCTGTAACCACGTGCTTATTATTCAGTAATGCCTTTTCAGTTATAGATCTTGCTACTCCATCTTCTCCACCAATGAGTTCTACTATTACATCAATTTCATCATCATTTGATAAGGCTAGTGGATCTGAAATCCATTGAAATTTGGATAAATCTATTTGTCGTTTTTTATTTTTTCTTTTTGCACAAATCCCAGAAATTTTGATCTCACGACCAGCTCTAAGGGTAATTGTTTCTATATTTCTGGTCAGTAAATCAATAACTCCTAACCCTACTGTTCCAAGACCAATTATTCCTATCTTCAATGGATCCTTTTCCATTAGAAATCCCTTTTCATATACTAATTTCTTAAATACCNATTCTATCAAATTNCTAGTTTATCTATTAATTTTTTTATGATTANGATTGCATTAAAGTCTTAGAAATTTGAAAGTATCAGATTAAACCATGACATTAAACCAATAAGATTTGCAACTGTATGAAATTTCTAAATTCACTCGTTCATGATTTTTTTAATACTCTTAGCTGCTTGACGAATTCTATGTTCATTTTCTACTAATCCTATTCTCACATAACCCTCACCGTATTCTCCGAACCCTATTCCAGGTGCAACTGCAACGGAGGCTTTTTGCATTAACAGCTTGGCAAATTCCATTGAACCAATATTTTCAAATTTTTTTGGTAATGGGGCCCAGGCAAACATAGTAGCCTGAGGTTTTGGAATTTCCCACCCTGCTCTCCTCATGGATGTGAGCAGTGTATCTCTACGTAGCCGGTATTCGTTTCTAATTTGTTCTATATAAAGTTCAGGTCCATTTAAGGCTTCGACAGCTGCAACTTGGACAGGTGTGAAGGCCCCATAATCTAGGTAAGACTTAATCCTAGTCAATGCATTAATCAGGTATTTATTGCCTACTGCAAAACCAACTCGCCAGCCAGCCATAGAGAAGGTTTTTGACATGGACGTAAACTCGACAGCAATGTCCTTGGCCCCATCGATTTCCAGAATAGATGGAGGTGGGTTATTGTCAAAATAAATTTCTGCATAGGCCAAATCTGATAGAATCCAAATAGAGTGCTTCTGTGCAAATTTTACTAGTTCTTTGTAGAAATTAAGATCACAAAGTTGTGCAGTTGGGTTGGATGGAAATGAAATTACAATAGCGATGGGTTTTGGTATTGAATGAAGAACAGCCCGAGACAAGGTTTTTAGGTAATCTTCTGCATCAAAAGTCCCTTTTACTAAAGAAGGGATATGTCTGATTGTTCCACCTGCTATCATGAACCCATAAGCATGGATAGGATATGTTGGGTTCGGTACCAAAATTAAGTCGCCAGGGGCGGTGATGGCTGAGGCCAGATTGGCTAAGCCTTCTTTAGAACCTAAGGTAGTAATAATTTCTGTTTCTGGATCCAAAGAGACTCCAAAACGGCGCTCATAGTATTTAGCCTTTGCTCTTCGTAATCCAGGAATACCCCTGGATGCAGAGTAACGATGTACTTTTGTTTTTACAGCTGTCTCAATTAACTTATTTACTATGTGCTTGCCAGCATCGATATCTGGATTTCCCATTCCGAAATCTATAATATCAACGTTATCTCTTCTTAGGCTTTCCTTTAGGGTATTTATTTCTGAAAAAATGTAAGGAGGTAACCTTTTAATTCTATAAAATTCTTCACGCATAAGATAACAACATTCCTATAGAAAAATTGAAGAGATTCTTAAATTCTTGCACATACGAGGATTATGTTGAACTTGGGCAATCTCTTTGGGTTTTACTAGTGAAGGTTTCAAATTCAAACTAACTTAATATTTAATAGATGGGAAAATTTTCACAGAGTTTAATGACTTGCTTTTTAATTTTTTTCTCAATTTCCTCATTATTTTCTGGGCCATTTTTTTGCAGGCATTCTAATGTATCCGCAATCCAATCGCCAATTTTTCTAAATTCCTCAACCCCGAATCCACGAGTAGTGCCTGCTGGCGTTCCGAGTCTAATACCTGAAGTTACCATAGGTTTTTCAATATCAAACGGGATACTATTTTTGTTACAAGTTATATTTGCCTTTCCAAGGCTTTTCTCGGCTTCATTACCCTTAATATTTCTAGAACCAACATCTACTAGAATGACATGGGTATCAGTCCCGCCTGTTACTATCCTGAAACCTCTATCGTTGAGGCGTCTTGCTAAGGTTTTAGCATTTTCAATAACATTACTTTGATAAGTTATGAAATCTGGTTTTAATGCCTCCTCAAATGCTACAGCTTTTGCTGCTATGACGTGCATAAGAGGTCCGCCCTGCAGGCCTGGGAAAACCGCAGAGTTAAATTTTTTTGCAAGGTTTTCATTGTTAGTTAGTATTATGCCTCCTCTAGGCCCCCTTAGGGTTTTATGAGTGGTACTAGTGGCGACATCAGCAAATTCTAAAGGATTTGGGTGTTTGCCTGCAGCTACTAGACCAGAGAAATGGGCCATGTCAACCATAAGAAAGGCATCTATTTCATCTGCTATACTTTTGAATTTTGCAAAATCAATTTGTCTAGGTATGGCTGAGCCTCCTGCGATTATGACCTTTGGCTGGTGGTTTTTTGCAAGCTCTTCAACTTGCTCATAATCAATTTGCTCTGAGTCTTTTTTCACACCATAATGTATTGCATTAAACCATTTGCCCGATAGGTTGGGTTTTGCCCCATGTGTTAGATGACCTCCAGAAGTTAGATCCATGGCCAAAAATGTGTCGCCAGGTTGCATTAAAGACATAAAAACTGCTTGATTAGCTTGACTTCCTGAATTTGGTTGAACATTAGCAAAATTGCAGTCAAACAATTTTTTTGCTCGTTCTATTGCTAGGTTCTCAGCAACATCAACAAATTCACATCCTCCATAATATCGTCTCCCTGGATAGCCTTCGGCATACTTATTTGTCATTACTGAACCTTGTGCTTGCATAACAGCCAAAGAAGTTATGTTTTCTGATGCGATAAGTTCTATTTCTTGTTCTTGTCTTTTGTTTTCATTATCTATTGCCAAGAATAGTTCAGGGTCGGAATCTCTTAGTTCCCGAGTGAATATTTCCCTTTTACTTTGCTTCAACATCTAATATCCTTTTCAAGCTAAATTGGTCTATAATCACTTATAAATATGGTATTTTTTTCTAATAAACAATAGTGCATCAGTAATTTCAATTTCAAAATATAGCCCAAGCTAAACTTACATGGTGTAGATGATTAATTAAAGCATTTCTGATATTTTTAAAAAATTTCTTTTGCAGGTTTGATCATCTTGGTAGTGTTTATTGTAGGCTCTTTTTTCCCTTCTATTTCTGATATATAAGTAAATTTTTATACAGAAGTTAACTTTGAGGAATTGATCAATGAAATTTCAAAAACCCACCTTTATTGGTGATAGTGGATCTGAGATTGAACAAGTCATTGGTGACATCCACAAAAAATACGATTCATTTGATATATCTCAGGCTGATGTAATAGTAGCTCTTGGGGGTGATGGTTTTATGCTTGATATACTTAATGAATTTCAAGGCTCAGGATTACCTGTGTATGGTATTAATCAGGGAACAGTTGGTTTTCTAATGAACCAAGTTAGTAAAGGCAATTTAATTGAAAAATTGAATCGTGCTGAGGAATCTGTCATCCATCCGCTCAAGATGTCAGCTACTAATTTAGACGGTAGTATAGAAGAAGCCTTAGCTATAAACGAAGTTTCACTACTTCGTGGGGGGTCGCAGGCTGCAAAACTTAAGGTTGTCGTGGATGATCTGGTTAGGTTGAAAGAATTAGTATGTGATGGGGCATTGGTATCTACTCCGGCAGGATCGACAGCTTACAATTATTCTGCACATGGTCCTATAGTGCCTATTGGGTCTAATATTTTGGCACTCACCGCCATGGCTGCATTTAGACCCAGGCGTTGGAGGGGTGCATTAATTCCGACAACTGCAAAGATAGAGTTGTATGTCCAAGAACCTAAAAAGAGGCCGGTTTCAGCTTTTGCGGATAGTAAAGAAGTGAAAGATGTTAAGAGCGTAAAAATTTCAAGTGAAAACCGAATTTGCTATCGACTCTTATTCGATCCTGGCCATGGGCTACAAGAGAGAATCTTAAGAGAGCAATTTGTTTAATTTTTTGCTCCTTTAGGGAGCAGAAGGGATACAGCTTATGAGACCTACACTGAACATAATATTAATAATTTCTCTTATATCATCCATTTTTATTGGAGGATTTTATTATTTAAGTGAAGTGTTACAACCATTTATATTTGGGGCAGTAATGGCTTATTTTCTTGATCCTTTGACAGATAAACTGGTTAAATATAAAATTCCTAGAGTATTGGCAGCTTCATTTTTAATAATAATTTCTTTGGTGATTTTGTCCATTGTATTACTATTCATATTTCCTATTTTTGCTAAACAGTTTTGGAATTTGTTGCAAATTTTACCTAGTTTTTATGATTGGTTCTTAAACTTTGCCAGAGTTTGGTGGGAAGGATTTTTTGGGGAAAAACTTGAGTTTACTGATTCTATGCAATCGATTCGGAGTGGTGTGCAAGAGAATTTAAGTTCAGTCATTGGAGGTGTTTTTGTTTCTTCAATGGTTTTGGTAAAGTTTTTAACTAATACTATAATTACCATCGTCATTGCCTTTTACCTCTTATTGGATTGGGATAGGTTAGTACAATTTGTGGAAAAATTAATACCTCCAAGGTACCAGAAACTTACACACACATTGTTCTCAGACATTGACAGGGTTTTGGCCAGATTTTTTAGAGGGCAGATGATTGTTTGTTCTATTTTAGCTTTATACTATGGGATATCACTCATGCTTGTTGGTATTGATACCGGGCTTGCACTTGGATTATTTGCTGGATTAATTTCATTTATTCCTTTTGTAGGGGCAATATTGGGCGGTGGCTTAACCATTCTAATTACCCTTTTACAATTTTGGGAAAATCCTACAATCATATTGATTGTACTCACTATATTTGTTGTAGGGCAACTTTTAGAAAGCAATTTTCTCACACCAAATTTAGTTGGAAAATCTGTTGGAATTCATCCAGTATGGTTAATTTTTTCTCTAGCCTTATTTGGAAGCTTGGGTGGTTTTGTGGGTTTGCTATTTGCAGTACCAGTTGCTGCTATTTTTGGGGTGCTGATTCGCCATTATTTGGCAAAGTATTTTTCTAGTGATTTTTATAGTTCGAAGGGGTTGTAGATTTTGGGAAAACAATTGACTCTGAATCTTGGTCGCCGTTTCACCCTTACAAGGGAAGAGTATTATGTGTCTAAAGCCAATAGCATAGCTATCCGGGCTCTGGATGATTGGACCTTGTGTCTGCAGCCTGGACTAATAATTGTGGGACCTAAGTCCAGTGGGAAAACACACCTGGCCTCCGTCTGGATGAATGAAACTGGTGCAGACTCATTTCAGGTTTCAGAATTAGCTTCTTTAGATGTTCAATTCATATCAAAAGAAAAGTTCATCGTCATTGAAAATTTGGATTCAATTTCTGAACTGTCCATAAAGGAAAGAAACATGGCTGAGGAAAAAATATTGCATATGTATAACTTTTTTGCTGCTAGTGGTGGTAAAATTTTGATGACTGCTGTTACTTTCCCAATTATGTGGAATTTAGGCCTCAAGGATCTATTATCAAGATTGATGTCACTTCAAATAGCTGAACTAAGCTTACCAGATGATAAATTGTTGGCTGCTATTATGGCGAAGCAATTTGTCGATAGGCAAATAGTTGTGCCATCAAAAGTGATAGAATATGCTATGGCAAGGATGGAAAGGTCTTTTTCATTCGCTAAGAAACTAGTAGACGAATTAGATATTGAAGCTCTCAGCCTCAAAAAGCCAATTAATAAGAAATTGGTTAATGACGTAATTAGTAGGTTGGGTTCAAGGTCTGGAAATTAATTTTAGGGAAAAATGGTGTCAAAAAAGATAAACGAGATTAATGCTGACTTTCTACATGGTAAGGAACGCAAATCAAAGTCTCTTGCTGGGATAGACAAGTCTTCAGTTAAAAGATTTTTTAATCGTGAACTTTCTTGGATAGCCTTCAATGATAGAGTTTTGGAAGAAGCCAGTAATTTAAAGGTTCCTCTGTTAGAAAGGGTGAGGTTCTTAGCTATTTCTGCGGAAAATTTGGATGAATTTTATACGGTAAGAGTGGCTGGCTTAAAGGAGATGGTTAGGGGCAATATGTCTTGGCCGAGCATTGATGGTTTATCCCCATCCGAACAACTCGGAAAAATTGAGAAGTTGACAAGAATTTTGATGCAGAGACAGCAAGAGATATGGAGAAACTTGTCTAACAATCTCGAAGTAGCAGGTATAAAAATTCTTGAAGAAAAAGATCTTACAATCACAGAGATAAACTCTTTGAAAGATTATTTCACCGAACATGTGGTTCCGTTGATTACTCCACTTGCTATCGATCCAGCACACCCATTTCCTTTTATAGCTTCCGGTGGGTTTACACTTGCAGCAAGATTAAAAAGATTATCTGATAATATTACTTTTGAAATTTTGATACCAATCCCGTCCCAGATACCTAGGTTTCATCGATTATCAAAGGGTAGAAAAAAAGATGAAATACGGTTCTTTCCTTTAGAAGGGATATTAGACAAGTTTCTACTAATTTTGTTTCCAGGATATAGAGTAGTGGGTAAGTGCACTTTTCGGATCCTTAGGAATAGTGATTTAGAGCTAGAGGAGGAGGCAGAAGATTTAGTAAGAGAATTTGAAACGGCACTTAAAAAAAGACGGCGCGGTGATGTGGTTCGGTTAACTATCTCAAAAAATGCCCCCAAAGAATTGTTTGACATGGTTACGAGCTCGCTTTCTGTGTTATCAGAAGAAATTATGCAGGTTGATGGTGTCATAGGCATGTCTAATCTTTCTGAGTTAGTCATTTCAGACAAACCGGAGTTACTTTGGAAATCTTTCAAACCTAGAAACCCTGAGCGAGTAGAGGAAAATCATGGTGACATTTTTTCTACGATACGAAGGAAAGATATGCTTTTGCACCATCCCTATGAGAGCTTCGACGTAGTTGTCAGGTTTCTGCAACAAGCAGCTGCTGACCCCGATGTGGTTGCAATTAGGCAAACCTTATATAGGACAAGTAGGAATAGTCCAATTGTCAAGGCTCTTTGTGAAGCGGCAGAGGCGGGTAAATCAGTGACAGCATTGGTTGAATTGAGGGCTAGATTTGATGAAGCTAAGAATATTCATCAGTCCCGTGCTTTGGAAAGGGCGGGAGCTCATGTTGTTTATGGTTTTTTAGATTTGAAGACGCATGCTAAGATTTCTGTGGTAGTAAGGAAGGAAGGAAGGCGTCTTGTCTCTTATACTCATTTTGGTACTGGAAACTATCATCCAATTACAGCTAATTTTTATACTGATCTTAGTTTTTTCACTCGTGAACCTAGTCTTGCAAGAGATGCAACCAAGGTATTTAATTATATTTCTGGATATATACAGCCAAAAAATTTCGAAAAAATCAGTATGGCTCCAGTGGATTTAAAGAAAACTATACTTGAGAATCTGGCTAATGAAGTCAACTGTGTGTCAAAGGGATTAGAGGGTAATGCCTGGATTAAACTAAACTCATTGATTGAAAGGGAGGTCATTGATGCCATGTACGAAGCCAGTAATGCCGGGGTTAAAATTGATTTAGTTGTAAGGGGAATTTGTGGCTTGCGACCCGGCCTTAAAGGTCTTTCAGAAAATATAAGGGTGAAATCTATAGTGGGTAGATTTTTAGAACATTCGAGGATAGTTTGCTTTGGGAACGGAGCCAGTTTGCCGTCGCCTGAGGCTAAAGTATATATATCTTCTGCTGACTGGATGGACAGAAATTTGAATCGAAGAGTTGAAGTATTAGTTCAGATAGAAAATCCAACAGTGAAAGCACAAATAGTCAATCAAATTATGGCTGCTAATTTGAGGGACCAAGCACAATCGTGGGTTTTGCAAGCTGATGGGTCTTATTTGAGAGACAATGATGCTCACGAGCGCAAATTCAGTTGCCATGATTTTTTTATGAAAAATCCCTCTCTTTCTGGACGTGGCCGGGCCATAAAGAAATATCCTCCCCAATTATTGGTAGAGCGGAAGATACATTAATTTTTTGAAAATTGATTTACTAAACTAATTAAGGGTTGATTCATTGTTCTAATGAAAGATCAAGAAGAAAAAAGAATAAGAACTAATTTACTATGTAGGACGGGTATAATTGATATTGGATCTAACACAGTTAGGTTAGTTGTGTTTGAGGGTCCTTCTAGATCGCCACGGTATTTTTATAATGAAAAAGTAAATTGCGGTTTGGGCGTTAGGTTGGGTGAGACAGGTCGTCTAAATCCAAAGGGTGTAAGAAAAGCTATCAGGGCCTTGAGACGTTTCATTTCGATAATGAATGGGATGAATTTGAAACTTGTTTATTGTGTGGCAACTGCAGCTGTCAGAGATGCAATAGATGGACCTCAATTTGTTAACCATCTTGAAGAAAAGTTTAAAATGAAAATCTGGGTTATTTCGGGAAAAGAGGAAGGAATTTTGGCTGCATCTGGGATTTTAATGGGCTGGCCTGAAGCTTCTGGCATTGTTTGTGACATTGGCGGTACTTCTTTGGAACTTGCATATCTAAAAGGAGGAATAATTAAGAAATCTCAATCCTTTAAGCTGGGGCCGCTCGCATTAGATAGTTTCTACCAGACTGAAAAAATAAAGACTAATATGATTTATGAAAATCTGTCTACGATAGAAAAAGGATTCCCTGACTCCACTCAAGTTTTTTTTCTTGTTGGAGGTTGTTGGAGGGCACTAGCTAGGATTCACATGAATATGAATGATTATCCATTAAGAGTACTACAGGGTTACAGAATTTCTGTTGATTCATTAAGTGAAACTTTGAAATATGTATCTTCAACCAAGGTTCTGACTTTGGCAAAGGCAACTACATCCTCTCTGGAAAGGCTAAAACTTTTACCTGATGCTAGCCGGGTTTTACAAGCTTTAATTCATAATTTTAGGCCAAAAAGTATTATTTTCTCAGGTTATGGCATACGTGAAGGTTTATTCTACCAACAGTTTAGTTCTGAAATAAAAGAAATGCAGCCTTTATTGGAAGCTTGCAGGTTTTTGGAAAACAACCGGGCCCGTTTCCCTGGATTTGGAGAGGTTCTTTATAGGTGGCTGACACCAATATTCCATGACATTTCTCAGACTGATGAAAGATTATATTTAGCAGCATGTCATTTACATGATACTATTTGGCAGGCACATCCAGATTATCGTTCTGAAGTATGTTTTGAAACTGTAACTGGTGCTAATCTTGGAGGCATTGATCATGAAGGTCGGGTGTTTTTAGCTCTTGCACTAATGTCTAGATATAAGAGGACTGATTTTAATACAGTCAACAAGGAGATTTTGAATCTTCTGGATGAAACCTCTATAAGAAATGCAATGATGCTAGGAGCTTCTATGAGGTTAGGTTCAATGTTATCAGTGACTAATTCTTCAAGTTTGATGAAAACCAAAATATTTTTGGAAGACAAGTATATTTGTTTGAACCTAAACGAAAAAGACAATTTTCTGGGCGAAGTTGTTGAAAAGCGCCTAACCCATTTGGCTCAATTAATGGGTTTGAATCCAAAAATCATTGTTGATTGAAATATTTTCTTACACTATACGCTAATGGGCAACTTTTTGTTTCCTTGGTGAACAATTATCTTTTTGAATTTTCATAATATTTAGGATCCCAGATGTATTTGACCAAGTATTTTTTACCAATCTTAAAAGAAAACCCAGCTGAAGCACAGATAACTAGTCACCGTCTGATGTTGAGATCAGGCATGATAAAGCAGTCTTCAGCTGGTATTTACTCATGGTTACCCTTGGGCTTAAAGGTTCTAAAAAAAATAGAAAAAATAGTTGTTGAAGAACAAGTTGCTGCAGGTCACATACCAATATTGATGCCTACCATACAGCCTTCAGAATTATGGGAGGAAAGTGGAAGGTTGGATGATTATGGAAAAGAAATGCTAAGGATTGAGGATAGGCATGGACGCCTAATGCTATATGGTCCCACAAATGAGGAATTAGTAACAGACATTTTTCGATCACATATTTCTAGTTATAAAGATTTGCCGAAAACCTTCTTTCACATTCAGTGGAAATTTCGTGATGAAGTACGGCCCAGGTTTGGAGTGATGAGGGGTCGGGAATTCTTTATGAAAGATGGATATAGCTTTGACATGGATAAAGATTCAGCTATTCATGCTTATAATAGACACATGATTAGCTACTTGCGTACATATGAAAGATTGGGCTTAAAAGCTATTCCTATGCAAGCTGATACGGGTCCTATAGGAGGGGATTATAGTCATGAATTTTTGGTCTTAGCTGAGACTGGGGAAAGCCAAGTTTTTTATGACAAAGAGATTACTGATTTGTCTTTGGGCGATAGAAATATAGATTACAGTGATCAGCAGGCTATAGCTACAATTGTTCAAGATTTTACTAAACCTTATGCCAGAACTGATGAAACTCATGAGCAGAATCTTTTTAATAGAATACCAAACGAACGAAGGCTATCTGCTAGGGGAATTGAGGTAGGTCAAATCTTTTATTTTGGAACTAAGTACTCAAAATCTATGGGCGCTGATGTAGTACTGCCGAATGGAGATCGCACACCTGTAGAAATGGGTAGTCATGGGATAGGTGTATCCAGACTAGTTGGGGCTTTGATAGAAGCGAACCATGATGACTTGGGCATAATTTGGCCCTCTTCGGTAGCTCCATTCGATGTAGTAATTATAAATCTTAAGCAAGGAAATGAGGAGTCAGAAAAGGCTTGCAGGCAATTATATGAAGATCTAATTTTAGCAGGTTATGATGTCCTTTATGATGATAGAGATGAAAGAGTTGGTGTAAAATTTGCTACTATGGATCTGATTGGAATACCTTGGCAAATTATTGTTGGGCCGAGAGATTTAGCAGACGGTTTCTTAGAACTGAAATGTAGGAAAAATGGAAGTAAAACAAGAGTTCCACTGACTGAAGGATCTAGACAATTATTGAGTGCATTAAATTCTTGAGTTGTATTTGAGGGTAATTAATTTGGCAAGTGATAATACCAGTAGAAGCCCTTTAAAAAGGTCTGTCCCGTTTTCTCAACTGGAATTCTTAATAGCTTGGAGATATTTGCGTGCTAAACGTCGAGAAGGTGGGGTTTCTACCATAGCCTGGTATTCCTTTCTAGGGGTGATGTTGGGTGTAGCTACCTTGATAGTAGTGCAAGCTGTTATGGTTGGATTTAAAGAAGAATTTACGGATAGGATTGTAGGGGCTAACCCTCACATCATTATTCAAACCAATAAGATTGTGAAAGGGGTTAATTCTTCTTTTGATATAGAGGAATCGAAATTAATCGAGACGATGCTTATTGATGAAAGAAAAGTAAAGCATGTTTACCCAGTGATTGCTGGCCAAGTGATGGCAGCCAAAAACAAAAAGTATTCGGGTTTACAAGTAATTGGGATAAGAAAAGACGATTTGGTTAATATTGATCTAATATCCAATCCGGAAAAAAAGATCGGTAAAATAGAGGATTTTGGTAGGGGAATTGCTATAGGGCGCGGTGTGGCAAAAGATCTTAACCTTTCTATAGGGGATAATTTGCGACTCATTTCTCCTGATGGACTTAGTACACTTTTTGGTATGACTCCTCGTGTTTCAGATTTTAAAATCAGTTATATATTTAGTGTTGGAAGATATGACATTGATAAGTTCAGGCTTTATATGCCTCTCAAAGATGCTCAGAAATTCTTTAACAAACAAAATGAAGTTGATCGCATAAATGTGTTAGTCACAGAACCACATTCAGTTCGGCAGGTTCAGACAAAGCTTCAAAAAGATCTTGGAATTGGTTATAATATATGGACTTGGAAGGATATTTCCGGGGCTTTTTTAGCTGCACTAGATGTGGAAAGAAGAGTCATGTTCATAATTTTGTCCTTAGTTGTCTTAATAGCTGCATTAAATATAGTTTCTGGACTGGTAATGCTAGTAAAGAACAAGGGTAAAGATATTGGTATTTTAAGAACCATGGGGTTACATGAAAATTCAATCATGAGAATCTTTATTCTGTGCGGCTCCCTTATTGGAATTTTTGGCACCATTTTTGGTGTGGTTCTGGGAGTTTCATTCGCTTATTACCTGCCGGAACTACAATTTCTTATTGAAGAAATTTTGGGAAGAGAAGTTTGGAATCCGGAACTCCGGTTCCTTACGGAAGTTCCTGTGCGTGTAAGGTTTTCTGACATTTGTTATGTGAGTGTAGTGGCTTTTGTTTTATCAATTATTGTAACAGTAATTCCAGCGAGGAATGCAGCAAGATTAGATCCAGTGGAAGCTCTGAGGCATGAGTAAGGTTGTAATCCTAGAGTTATCTGATTTAAGAAAATCCTTTAAGATAGCTGGTAAGCAAGAAACAAGAATATTTGAAAAAGTTAATTTAAAATTGAAGAGTTCAGAACTTGTTGGAATCATTGCTCCTTCGGGAACAGGAAAAACTTCTCTGTTGAACATATCTGGCCTGCTGGATCAAGCCACAAGTGGATCAGTTAGTGTTATAGGTCAGAATTCTAAGGGGATGACGGCTGAGAAGAGAAATACCATTAGACGAAATCATATAGGATTCGTATTTCAATCGAGCAATTTGTTGAACGAATTTAGTGCTGTTGAAAATGTGGCATTATCAAGAATTATTAAGGGTTACCGTTTTAATGAATCATTAGAGTACTCTAGGCAATTGCTTGCAAAAGTAGGCTTAGAAAGCCGACTGCACAACCGACCACTTGAACTATCTGGTGGTGAACAGCAGAGGATAGCCATTTGTAGAGCCATTGCAAATGATCCCCAGTTGTTATTAGCCGATGAGCCTACTGGTAATTTGGACCAAGAGAATTCTGCATTAGTTTTTGATTTGCTCCTAAGAATGGTGAAGAAAAAAAACCTATCGGCCTTGGTTGCCACGCATAACCTTGAGCTAATTAAAAAAATGGACCGAGTACTTAAATTAACAAAAACCGGTTTGGTAGATTTATAAACGGGGTCAATTTAAGCATGAATTTCTAATATTTACCCATTGTTCATCGCTAATGTTGAGAACATTTTTGGTGTCTAAAATTTTTGGATCATTAGGTACATAATAATTTTCTAACGTTAGATCAAAATTTGCTTCAAACCCTAGAATATACGTAAAAAGAGTGTATAGCTTTTGTTCTTTTAGAAAGCGTATGAAGACCAGTCTTTTCTCAAAAGATTTGAGAGTCAGTTTCAAGAGTTTTTCAAATTTCTTGCGGGATTCTTTCTGTTTAAACCAATTAAAAGGGATTACAATTAGTCCTCCGGGTAGTATGAGCGGTGATAAAAGGGATGATTTTGTGATCGATATATCTATTCTAGTTTTAAGAGCAAATGCCCTTACTATCTCATTCTCAAGTTCTTCTGTTTTATTCTGTTTTGTGCATATATTTTCTACTAAATTCTCTTTTTCCAACAAGGATCTGACGAAAATAGTTTCGTAGCCGGGTTTAATAATATCAAGTGTGATTAGTCTGAGTATGGTTGGAACAGAAAAGATAAATAAAATGGTGAGTAATAGAGCCAATGACTTTATGAGATGGCTGAATTTAAGCACGGGCTCTTTAGATATTTTTCCTTGTTCACAAATCATAGTTATGGCCTCTATCATTTCTTCATCGTGAATAATTAATTCCTCTTCTCTATCTAATCCGAGGCCAAATGTAGTTCTAGTCAAATTCTTATGTGTAACCATGATAGAGTTGAAATTCCAATGATCTAACGGTACGGCATCATCATCCGAGATAATAATTGATGATTTACCAAATGATACTATCACTTCCTTTGGACTGGTTTCCTTTTTGTCAATCCAAAGTCCTTTAGATTCTAAAATTCTGTATTTTTTTATAGCAGTCATATGAGTAGTAATTTTGATCCACTACTGTTGAATATCTGGATGCTGATAGTTTTGATTTTCAAGAATTTTTCTAAGCCCCATTTTGGAGATCTTGCCAGTGGCAGTATGAGGGATTTCATCGACAAAAATAATATCATCGGGAATTTGCCATTTGGCAACATAACCTGACATGAAATCAGTTATTTCTTTTTCTTTGACCTGTATTCCTTTTTCACACACAACCACAAGGATAGGTCTCTCGTCCCATTTTGGGTGGAAGACACCAATTGCAGCAGCTTCAACAATTTTGGGATGACCAACTGCAGCATTTTCAAGCTCAATGGAAGAAATCCACTCCCCACCCGATTTGATGATATCTTTTGATCTATCGGTGATGCTCATGTATCCATTTTCATCAATGGTAGCAACGTCACCGGTATCAAACCACCCATCATTATCAACAGCCTTTTCATCAAATTTAAGATATTTTTGAACTACTGCTGCACCACGAGCCCAAAGTTTTCCTTGTGTTTTCCCATCATTTTTTAACTGGTTGCCATTATCCCCAGTCAATTTTAGTTCCACTGTGAAAGGTGGGTGGCCTGTTGTTTCTTGAACAGAAATCTTTTCTTCTTCAGATAGTTCTAATACTTCAGGTTTGAACGAGCAAATTGTTCCTAAGGGTGACATTTCTGTCATTCCCCAAGCGTGCAGCACATTAACTCCAAAATCTTTTTGGAAAGCTTCAATCACTGCTTTTGGGCATGAGGAGCCCCCGATGATTACTCGCTTCAGGGAAGAAAGTTTTAGTTTTTTTTCTTTCAAATAATTTAGAAGAAGCAGCCAGATAGTTGGGACGGCGGCTGTTACGGTTACGCCTTTCTCAAGCATTTCATAGAGAGCTTCAGGAGTCATTTCTTTTCCAGGCATTACCATCGATGCCCCTACAAGGGGAGCTGTGTAACCTATCGACCATCCATTTGCATGAAATAACGGAACAACAGGCATAATGCGATCGGTGGAGGACAAATTTATCATGTCAGGTGTAGCTGAAGTTAGTGCATGTAAAACATTTGATCTATGTGTATAAACAACTCCTTTTGGATTGCCCGTTGTCCCAGATGTGTAACAGATTCCGCAAGCTTCAGTTTCGTGACCATTGACCCATTCAAAGTCCGAATCTTCATTGGAAACTAATTCTTCATAACAAATAAGGTTTGGTGAATTTGATGCTGGCATATTTGCTTTATCAGTAAGAATAATAGCATGCTTTACCGTTTTACAAGTCGGTAGTATTTCCTCTAATATCTTTATTAAATCCAAATCTACCATTAATATCTTATCTTCGGCATGATTAATGATATAGGTTAGTTGCTTAATAAAAAGCCTTGGATTTAGGGTATGGTTTATAGCTCCAGAACCTGGTATACCGTACCATAATTCTAGATGCCTTGCCGTGTTCCAAGCCATCACACCAATTCTATCACCCTTTTTTATATCTAACTTTTGTAAAGCTTTTGATAATTTTTTTGCCTTTGTACGAACAGAACTCCAGTTTGTCTCAACAACAGGGCCTTCCACATTTCTGCTGATGATTTTGCGTCTAGGATGATATCTTGCAGCATGATCCAGTATCTCTGAAACTCTAAGAGAAAAAGGTTGCATCAGGTTATCCATTTAAAGACTCCAATAAAAGTTATTAAATTAATAATACAATCAATTTTTAGTTACTACCAAAACGATAGAAAAAAACCAAAAAAAAAATTCATAAAATTAAATTATGCTTAACCTAAAAAGTTTGTCATTTAAGAGTTGTTGCATACTTTTCATAAAATGTTTCGTTTGATTTTGCTAAATTTTTGAGCAAGTCCCCAGCCTGAAACCTAGTACCATATTTATTTGAAAGTTGTTCACATTTTTTTGCAATCCACTGGCTACCCTTCAAGTCCATCCAACTAAATGGGCCACCTGCCCATGGCATGCAACCCCAACCAAGTATGGCTCCCAGATCTCCTTCTCTAATGTCCACTAGCACTTTGGACTCTAAAGCTCTAACAGCTTCTAGACACTGTATTAAGGCCAATCGGGACTTAACTTCTGAGAAATTAGGTTGATCCTTTCGATGAGGGAAGTGCGTTTTAAGATCTTGCCACAAGCAAACCCTTTTCCCGCGTTCATTATACTCATAAAACCCAGCACCTACTTTTCTGCCAAATCTTTTATTTTTTTCCATCAAGGACAAGACGTTACCAATACCATTATCCTCCAAATCATTGCCTAAAGCTTTTTTGGTTTGGTGCGCGATGCTAATTGCTAGTTCTATTGATACTTCGTCGATTAATTGTAGCGGACCTAAAGGCATTCCTAATTGCAGTGCGGCATTTTCAATTACTTGAGCGGGCACACCTTCCTTAACCATTATCATTCCCTCATTTATGTAAGGAATAATGCAACGATTGGCATAGAAATTTCTAGCATCATTGACAATGATTGGTGTTTTTCTAATTTGTCGTACAAAGTCAAAAGCTAGAGCAATGGCGCTTTCACTGGTCATTTTTCCTTTGATAATTTCAACCAAGTTCATTTTGTGAACTGGGCTGAAGAAGTGTATACCTAAAAACTTTTCCTGGTTAGGAATTGAGTTTGCTAAGCCAGTAATTGGTAAGGTTGAGGTATTAGAAGCAATTATAGTTTTTTCATCAGTATGATTACTAATTTCCCTCAATACCACATTTTTTATTTCGGGGTTTTCAAATACAGCTTCAATAACAAGATCAGTTTTACAGAGATCATTGTAGTTAGTAGAAGGATTTATTCTGTTCAATATTTCTTGTTTTTTCTCCCCACTAAGTTTACCCCGCTTTACTCCTGTTTCCAGAATTTGGCTTATTTTTGATATTCCTAAATTTACTGACTCTAGGTCTCTGTCTATTAATGTAACATTAATGCCATTCAATGCGGCTGAGTGTGTAATGCCTGCACCCATCATGCCTGCACCTACAACGCCAATATTTTCTAATTTATTTTCTTGACTTTTCTTTGGTCTCCTTAACCCTTTCTCAATAGCATTCTTATTGATGAAAAGTGTTCTAATCATATTGGAAGTGCTTTTTTCCGTCAGTATTTTTGTAAACCACCGAGCTTCAATTCTTAGGGCAGTATCAAAATCGGTCAATGCGCCTTCATAGATAGCAGACAAGAGATACTTTGCAGCAGGATAGACATTCCTAGTGCGGGAGCTAATCATTGCAGAAGCGCCTACAAAAGTCATGAATCCATTAGGGTGATATGGTGATCCACCTGGCATTTTATATCCTTTTTTATCCCACGGTTTGATCATTACCTCATCCGTGGCGCTGATTATCCAATTCTTTGCGGCATCTATTAAATCATCTGAGCTGGTAATTTCATCAATTAGGCCTGCGTTCTTAGCATCTTTCGGAGAAAACATTTTGCCCTCCATAAGAATAGGAGCACTGGCCATTAAGCCAACCATCCTACTCACACGCGTTGCTCCTCCAGCGCCTGGAAATAATCCAACTAGGATTTCGGGGAGCCCAACTTTACTTCTATTGCCTTTTGCAACTATTCTGTGGTGGCAAGCTAGACCTATTTCTGTGCCAATACCAGCAGATAACCCAGGATTTGCCCAAACAAATGGGATACCGTTCTTTTTTGTTTTTTCATTCATTCCCCCATGCTCTATCTTTCGAAGGAGTTTGTGGACTCTAATAATGAATTCGAAAATTTTTTCATTCTTTTGATTCATTGTATTAGCCTGCAAATCAGCTAAAACATTGAGATCCATCCCAGCTGCAAAATCTTTTTTTCCAGAAGTAATTACAACTCCTTTTACTTGCTTAGTTGATAACAATTCGTCAACAATGTTTTCAAGTTCTTCAATTCCCTTTAATGTCAAAACGTTTAGGGTTTTATTGGGTAAATCCCACTTAACTATAGCTATTTCATCTGTCCCAATCTCTAGACTAAACTCTGACATGATCTATCTCCTCTAGATTCTTTCTATGATGGTAGCACTGCCCATACCAGAGGCCACACATAGGGTAATGAGAGCAATGTTTTTATCTGATCTTTCTAACTCATCAAGGGCTGTTCCAAGGATCATTGCACCAGTTGCACCCAAGGGATGCCCCATCGCAATTGCTCCGCCATTAACATTAACTTTATTGGGATCTAAATTGTAGGCTTGGATGAATCGCAAAACAACTGAAGCAAAAGCTTCGTTTACTTCAAAGACATCAATGTCGGAGATTTGCATTTTTGCTGTTTCAAGGGCCTTTCTTGCTGCTGGTATTGGACCGGTTAGCATTACAGTAGGATCAGTTCCCACCTTAGCAGTTGAGACAATTTTAGCTCTAGGTTTTATACTTGAAATTTTACCAAACTCTTGATCAGCTATTAAGACAGCTGCTGCACCGTCAACAATTCCACTTGAATTACCTGCATGGTGTATATGCTCTATCTTTTCAAGATTAGGATACTTTTGTATAGCAACACCGTCAAAGCCCGGCATTGTTTCTCCCATGTCTTTAAAACTAGGTTTGAGAGAGCCTAGGCTTTGCATACTAGTTTCAGGTCTGATGATTTCATCTTTACTAAGAATTTCTATCCCATTCTGATCCTTAACTGGGATTACTGATTTACTGAACCTATTTTCTTGCCAAGCTAGGTATGCTCTTCTTTGACTTTCTACAGCGTATGCATCAACGTCATCTCTAGAAAAACCATACAATGAGGAAATAATATCTGCAGAAATACCTTGCGGTACAAAATGAGTGCTCATTGCTAAACTCGGATCAACTGCAATTGCTGCTCCATCTGATCCCATCGGTACACGACTCATCATTTCAACCCCACCAGCGATATAGGCTAATCCTGCTCCAGCCTTTACTTGGTTTGCAGCTAGATTGACTGCTTCTAGTCCGCTTGCACAAAATCTATTAATAGATAATCCTGGGGTGGTTTGGTCAAACCCAGCTTTCAGCACTGCCGATCTTGCAAGACATCCACCCTGCTCCCCAACCTGAGTGACATTCCCCCAAATTACATCTTCTACAAGGTTGGTCTCTAGCTGGTTTTTATCTCTAATACCTTTAAGAATTTCTGCAGAAAGGTAGACTGAGGTTAATTCGTGAAGTGATCCATCTTTCTTTCCTTTTCCTCTCGGACTTCTCACTGCATCAAAGATCATAGCATCTTTCAATGTTCTCTCCTTTCATCAAAAATCATTCGTGAATCAATTATAGCTCTTTTGCTGGTCGATTGCTCATTTATTAGTTTTGTTGCATCAGTTTCTTTGATTTGTAAACAGATTTAAAACTGATCTGGTTCTAGGGACATTAAAATTTTATCTCCAGCTCTAATTTTGGTTGCTAAGAACTTAGTTTTGGGTAGTGTATTAGCCATATAGTATCTACCTGTAACAATTTTTGCTTCGAGAAATTTGTTAATTTTATCCCCTGCTTTCTTTTTTTCTGAAACGCGACTCACTATTTTCACCCACATGAAACCTATGCAAAATATCCCTAATAAGTGTAAAAAATCTGATGCTCCCGCCAAAGCAGCATTTGGATTCTTTGTACCATTATCTAAGAAGAATTTTAGCGCACTTTCTAGGTCTTTAAGTGAACTTTTTAATGGAACAAAAAATTCGTTTTCTATTTCTTTACTTACTGTGCTTTGATGTAGGTATGTCGTCACCAGTTCGAGGAGATACATGATATTTGCTCCTCCATCAGAATTTAGTTTTCGGCCAACTAAATCTATTGCTTGGACACCATTTGTCCCTTCATATATCATAGCAATTCGGGAATCTCTGACCAGTTGACTCATACCCCATTCTTCAATGTAACCATGTCCTCCAAAAATTTGTTGCCCAACTACGGTCATATCAAATCCAATATCACTAATATAACCTTTTATAACTGGTGTGAGTAAAGAAGCGAGGCCATACGACTTTTTGTCAGACGAGCGGGTACCCTTGTCCAGTAAAAGGGCAGTCCATAAGGTTAAAGCTCTAGCCCCTTCTATAAATGATTTTTGGTCCATCAAGTTTCTGCGTACATCCGGATGGCATATTATAGGTTTTGGTCGAGTGCTAAATTTCCCATCACTTTCTAAGGATTTGCCTTGCACCCTCTCTTTGGAGTAGGTCAAGCTACTCTGATACGCAACTTCTGCTAAAGCCAAACTTTGCACCCCAACTCCTAAGCGCGCTTCATTCATCATAGTAAACATGGCCTGGACGCCTTGGTGTTTTTCTCCTAACAAATAGCCAGTAGCTCCATCATAATTTAAAACACATGTGGCATTCGCATGGATTCCCATTTTTTTTTCTATCGATCCTATAGACAAATTGNTTTTCNTACCCAGACTCCCATCATTATTAACTAGGAATTTTGGAACAATAAAAAGGGAAATTCCTTTCACACCNGNAGGACCACCTGGAACCTTTGCTAGAACTAGATGGATNATATTTTCGGNCAAATCATGATCNCCTGAAGAGATAAAGATTTTCTGTCCAGTAATTTTGTATTCCCCTTCCGATATTGGTTCAGCTTTAGTTTTAATCATCCCAAGATCAGTGCCACAATGAGGCTCTGTCAAATTCATGGTGCCGGTCCATTCGCAAGTAACTAGTTTAGGTAGGTAGGTGTTCTTTTGAATACTATTGCCATGGGCATATATTGTGGCATAAGTCCCGTGGGTGAGAGCCTTATAAATGGTTAAGGATATATTGCACGAGGAAAAAATTTCTCCAAAAATTAGCGATAGCGTGATTGGAAGTCCTTGCCCCCCATATAAAGGGTCACAGTCAAGACCTGCCCATCCACCTTTTCTGATCTCATCGAAAGCCTTTACAAAGCCCTTTGGGGTAATCACTAAACCATTTTCAAATTTGCATCCTTCTTTATCACCAGAGCTATTAATAGGTAGCATAACCTCAGTTGCTATTTTAGCCCCCATAGTTAGTATTCCAGATGTAAATTCTGGCGTTAGTTCACTGAAACCCTCTATTTCTTGTTCTGAAGCATGAAGGAGTTCATGGAGTAGGAAGTGAAATTCTTCTAATGGAGCTTGGTAAGTTGTCAACAAAAATTTCCCTTGCTAGTGATTATTACCAGCTCTTTTTTTTGGTTGCTTTTCGATCTTGATTCCTCGCGAATCAAGAATTTTTTCACCCCACTGCAACATTTCCTTGAGGTCTTGTATAGCAGTGGTTAATTCATTTTTCTGATCTACCATCACCATTAGCCTTTCGGTTGCCAGTTCATAGGTCTTCGCCAATTGAGTTTTTTGTTGGTCTCCGATATCATAAAGGTTCAGCAATTGCCTAATATTTTCTAGGGAAAAGCCAAATCTTTTTCCTTGTAAAATAAGTTTTAGTCTAGCCCGATCTCGACGAGTGAAGAGGCGTCTTTGTCCTTCTCTGATTGGGAAAAGAAGTTCTTTTGATTCATAAAATCTCAAAGTCCGAGGTGTTACTCTATAAAGGTCGCACATTTCTTTGATAGTACATACTTCGGTAGTCATCTTATTCATCAAATACTCCTCCTTGATTTAGTTAAGCATTACTATTACGTTAACGTCAACTATGACCTAACGTCACAAGTTAAAACAAATGATCAATATTTGAATGCTGTTTGATCGGGCTATGATAAATACTCAGTTGAGTATTTATTTTAATCGATTTTTTAATTATTGAAACAATAAATAAAACATTTACTTTCATTGCAAAATAGGCTTCCTCGAAGATAGTGAGCTTAGATTAAGATTTAATGTCATAAATGTGGTCATCCAAAGCAAATTCTACTTTCACATTTCTCTAGAACCAATACTCTGTATTTAGAATAAGATGCAGGTTGAAAACCAAATTAAGAAGTTGTCTTTCATGAAAATGCTTAATATGCTTCTGCTCGATCTCATATATTAACTTATTTGTAAAACTAAATCATAGGAACTATTTTTGGATAGAGGATCACCCGGTATTACTAATCGGAGGATTGGTCAGATAGCCATTCCTATGATATTATCCAATATTACGGTTCCGTTACTTGGATTTGTCGACACCGCTGTTATAGGCCAGCTTGGTAAGGCCGAACTGATAGCAGCGCTTGGTTTAGGATCAATTCTAATTAGTACTCTTTATTGGTTGTGTGGATTTCTTCGAATGGGCACGACAGGCCTTACGGCACAAGCCAAAGGCGCAGAGGATAGCATAGAGGTATTTCATATTTTAATAAGAGGGCTGGGACTTGGTTTGCTTTTAGGTGTCCTAATTCTATTGATTTCTTTTCCCATTTTTCAGGTTTTTTTTATTATTTCCCCTGCAGAAGCCTCGGTAGAGGAAAACGCTCTTCATTATGTGCAGATCCGCATTTTGTCTGCTCCCTTTGCTATAGCTAACATCACTATAATTGGTTGGTTAATAGCTATGGAAAAAACCGTACGGGTTCTTTTTATACAGCTTATTATAAATGTGCTCAATCTAGCCCTAAACCTATTTCTTGTACTAGCTTTAGACTACGGCGTAGAGGGTATAGCATATGCAACATTAACATCTGAAATATGTGGGTTTTTGCTCTCCTTAATCATGTGTAGAAGTGTTGTAAACTTCAAAGAAAATTTTGTAATCAGAGGAATTTTCAAATGGGATAAATGGGTAAATTTGTTTTCGCTTAATGCCAACATATTTTTGAGATCTTTGCTACTCGAATTTGTTTTCGTAAGTTTTTTCTTTTGGGGAGCAAGCTTTGGGACGGTAGTTCTGGCAGCAAATCAAATCCTAATACAGTTTTTGCACATAATTGCTTATGGTTTAGACGGCTTTGCATTTTCTGCAGAAGTTTTAGTTGGCATATCATATGGTCGTAAGAATTTAGCTGATTTAAGAGCTTCGGCATTATTATCTACTAAATGGGCTGGATTTTCAGCACTTTGTCTTTCTACGTTTTTTTTGTTCTTTGGCTCATTTCTTGTTCAATTCATGACAACTTCAACTGAGGTTGTTGCAACCGCCCAGGATTACCTGTTATGGATCACATTGGCTCCTGTTTTAAGTTTTGTAGCATATATAATGGATGGCATTTTTTTCGGCTCTACCCATACTGCAGATCTGCGCAAAGCTATGATAATTTCTGCTTTATTTTATTTCCTGACAGCTATAGTTTTGAGTGAGATCTATCAGAATCATGGTTTGTGGATGTCATTAAGTCTTTTTTCATTGATGAGAGCTTTAACGTTGCTTTATTATTATCCGAATATTGAGCGATCTGTTTCGGTCATAAGATAATCAAGATTTTTTGAACCTACTGCCTCAGAAATATGGTTGTAACCTTCTATTTCTAGAATATCGCTCATTTCAGACAGAATATCTCGTACAACATATGGTCCTTGATATGTTAATGCGGTGTAAAGCTGAACTACGCTAGCACCAAGACAAATCTTCTTGTAAGCATCTTTTCCTGAAAAAATTCCACCAACCCCTATAAGAGGAACCTTGCCGTCAGAAAGGTAATAGAGTTTGGCAAGGATTGTATTAGAAATATCAAATAGTGGTTGACCTGATAGCCCACCTGACTCATTGTAACAGGAGCCTTTTAAGTTGGGTCTTTTCGTTGTTGTATTGGTAGCAATTATACCAGAAACCTTATATTTCTGAGTTATTTCTAGGATGGATTTTAACTCTGTATCATTCAGATCCGGTGCAATTTTCAGTAAGATTGGCTTTTTATCCAGTCTGACGGCATCATTTTGCATTATTTTTCTCACTAATTTGGTGAGATTATGCTTACTTTGTAGATTCCTCAAACCTTCTGTATTTGGGCTTGAGACATTTATAGTGACAAAATCTACTGCATGGGAACTATACGTTAGAACTTTTATATAGTCTGAAATCTTGTCAGAACTATTTTTGTTGGCTCCTATATTTAAACCTATTATCCCAGTACCTTTATATGAGGTTAATTTTTTGACTAAGTGATTCATTCCCCGGTTGTTGAATCCTAGTCTATTTATTAAACCTTGGTTTTCTTTCAAACGGAATATTCTAGGTTTTTTATTCCCCATTTGAGAATGAGGGGTAACTGCACCCACTTCAAGAAATCCAAATCCTAGAGAAAAGAGTCCTGGGATTACTTCTGCATCTTTATCAAACCCCGCTGCAAGGCCTATTGGATTTGGTAAGTTGATTTCACAGAAACGGACATTCAGTTTTTCATATTTTGGGAGTTCTCCTGTCTCAAGATTTAATAGTTTTAGGGCTGTTAAAGCTAAAGTATGAGCCTGTTCAGGTTGCATAAGGTGTAGTATTCTCAGCACAACTTTGAAGAGATTTTTTTTCAAGGAGAATTTCATTCAACAAATTATAATTTTAATTGGATTGAATAAAGGGTTTGGGAATTCCACAGGCAACCATAGTAATGTGGGAAAAGCTTTAGGTTTGTAGATAATTCCCATTTTAATTTATTGCTTAAGTGATACTCTTGAAATGCTGATACAAACAATAGGTTATAGTTTGAGAAGTGCTTTTTTATGGTACCGCAGAGCTGTTCGCGTGTCGAAAAATGTATGAAGCCGTCTTTTAAATCGTCCCCTGACCCTTTTGTTTTACCAGTACTGACAAATGAATCATAATCTGGTTTAGTAAACACTTTGTAAACCAACATCACTCAGCTCGCATTATTTTATCTCATACTCATGCTACAATATATAACCATGCTATCAATAGATATTTATATTAATCCTAATTGTATTATAAAGTCTACGGATTGTGCTAATTATATTTCTCTGCTAACCTATCTTTATTATGATAAGTGTAAGTGCTTGGACCGTCTAAGAGACTGGGAATGCTACAATACGATGTCGCCGAAGCCGGCTCGGAGTTGCCGGTTATTATAAAGAAGGACAATAAAAAATGACTAAAGGTACAGTAAAGTGGTTTAATGTGAGTAAAGGGTTTGGTTTTATCCAACCAGAGGGAGGCGGAAAAGATGTCTTCGTTCATGTTACGGCTGTAAGAGAAGCAGGTTTAGAAACCCTTGATGAAAATCAAGAAGTAGAATTTGAAATGGTTGATGGTCGTGATGGAAGGCAGTGCGCAGGAGACATTAAGATCGCATAAATTAAGCAACTAAAAATGTTGTTCAGTCCTCTGGAATAGCAAGCTGGCGGTAAATAGCTGGATCCCATTGGCACGCAAAGCCATCACCATCTGGATCCAAGTTTTTGGTATCTATTTCTGGTCCTCCTGAATTAAGAAAAAACCTTTGGGCATTTGAATCGTTATTCAGTAATGCACATTCAGTATTGTGGTTAAAGGTATGAAACGAAGGCCTAGAATAAATAGATTGACCTTTTTGATTTGAGGAACTCCGGGCAAAAGAAGCTATGTTAATATCTTGATCTATTGAAGGGGGCTTTTCGGTCTCTATGACTATTCTTTCCTTTCTGGCGATAGCCAATTTTTCTGCAGCCTCGGCTTTGTCCTTGCTTTGCTGTTCTAATGTTTCTAATGACAAATCCAATCTATCATGACCCTCTAATAAACCACCTTCATTGATAGGAGTGATCAATGAAGGTTCATCTATTGCCTCTGTTACTCTATTTTGTTCATAACTTTGGCATGATAGTAACATGGATATAAGGAACCAAAAGAATGGTCTTAGATACATTAACTTGTCCACCACTGATCTGGTTTAAATTTAAAACCACTATCTTGTTCTAAACGGAAAGCTATATTCAAAACCTCAGACTCCTTCCAGGCTGGACCTATTATTTGAAGTCCAAGGGGTAGACCATTATCTGTTGTACCCGTAGGTATACTAATGGCCGGCAATCCGGCTAAATTGGCAGGAACAGTAAAGACATCATTTAAATACATTTCTACAGGACTTTTGTCATCTTTAGATCCCAAGGGGAAAGCAGGAGATGGCGTAGTAGGCGTTAGGATTGCATTGACACCCTTTGAAAAAACATTCTCAAAATCTTTCTTAATAAGACTTCTCACCTTTAGAGCCTTTTGATAATATGCTTCATAAAACCCTGCAGATAATACATAAGTTCCAACCATAATTCTTCGCTTAACTTCATCTCCAAAACCTTCTGATCTTGTTTTTTCATACAGTTCGTTAATCCCCTCACCGCTCTTTAAGGTTGCTCTATATCCGTATTTTACTCCATCGTAGCGAGCTAAATTGGATGATGCTTCAGCAGGGGCTAACACGTAATAAGTTGGTAAGGAATATTTCGTGTGAGGCAAAGAAATGTCTACTATCTCGGCTCCTGAATCTCTTAAAAGCTCAATTCCAGTCTCCCACAATTTAATTATTTCATGGGGAGTTCCATCAATTCGGTATTCAGCGGGAATTCCAATTTTTTTGCCACGCATATCGCCATCAAGTGCTGCTTCAAAATTAGGAACCTCATTTGCTACGCTTGTACTATCTTTCTTATCATGGCCAGAAATTATTTCTAGCAAAATTGCAGAATCTCTAACAGTTTTCGTTATCGGACCTGCTTGATCAAGAGATGAGGCAAATGCAATGATTCCCCATCTGGAGCACCTTCCATAGGTGGGTTTGATTCCTACAACTCCATTGAATGCTGCAGGTTGCCTTATAGAGCCGCCAGTATCAGTTCCCAAAGACGCCAAACATAGGTCTGCGGCAACTGCAGCAGCTGAACCTCCTGATGACCCCCCTGGTGATAGTGGTTGCATTTCAGAAGCGACTTGCCACGGATTGATTGCTGGGCCATAAATTGATGTCTCATTGGATGATCCCATCGCAAACTCATCCATATTAAGCTTGCCAAGTAAAATAGCATTTTCAGCCCACAGCTTACTAGTAACCGTACTCTCATAGGGAGGAATAAATCCTTTGAGAATCTTGGAGGCTGCTTGGGTTGGTATAGATTTCGTACAGAAAATATCTTTTACAGCTAAAGGTATGCCACATAATTTGCCTTTGTCAGTTATTTTGATTAATTTGTCACAGTGTTTTGCTTTTTCTAAAGCTAGTTCAGCTGTTGTCAGGCAAAAAGCATTCAATTTTTGGCTGGATTCTATTTTTGCCAGGTAGTGTTCTGTTAGTGCGACAGCAGAAATTTCCCCCCTAGAAAGAAGATCCCTTGCTTTTGAAATGGTTAAACCGTCCAATTTTGACATTCACTCAATAACCTTTTTTACGGTAAAAAATCCTTCTTTGGACTCTGGAGCATTTTGCAGGATTAATTCTATGTAATTACCATCTTTAACTATATCTTCAGTACGATTACTATGACCATTTGAACTGTCAGCATCAAGGCTTGGGATATCAGCAATATCCACCTCATTAAGTTGGTTCATTAACCCAATAATCTCACCAATTTGCTTGGAAAACATTTTAATATCATCTTCTGAAAGTTCTATTCTTGCAAGATTGGCTATTTTTTTTACAAGGTTATTATCAATAGACATGTCAGCATTTCCTAATCAATGGCAGTATAGTAGAGCTTTATCTTCGTATTTTTAATCATGCAAGTCTTTAAATGCCACTTATTTGACTCAACTAGATTTAAAATCTCTCTAGATTAGAGAATGACCCATAGCAGTTTCATTAACCAAAAAGGTTGGCATTCTTTCGTCTTTTCTCATTGAAGAATTTCTTCATTAATTTTTGAGATTCATCTTCGCTGATATTTGGATAAATTTCGAGAGGAAGATCTATTTGGGATTCCCCCCCCCATATATCATAATGATCTATGGCTACATTGGATGTATCGCTTGCACCATAGTATAATCTAGCTATCCTAGCGTTAATTATAGCGTTCAAACACATTTGACAGGGCTGTAAGGTAACATATATATCATGCCCCACTAATCTTTCCGATTTTTGCTTCTGGCATGCTTTTCTAATACTCAATATTTCAGCATGGGCAGTTGGGTCAGTGAGTTCTTTAGTTCTATTCCCTGCCTTCGCTACGATAATGCCGTTTTTATTGACAATGACAGCCCCCACTGGTACCTCATCCCGTCGAGCAGCTTTTTTTGCTTCTGCTAAAGCCATTTTCATAAATGATTTAAATTTGTGCATAATGCAAAAGGATTAAAAAGTTTTAATGAAGTTTTAATGAAGTTTTATTTTTGAAATGTCTCAGCAAGAACATCATAACCAAAGACTCGCAAAATTTCTAGCTTACGCAGGTATAGCATCAAGGAGGAATTCTGAGAAGTTAATCATAAAAGGCAGAGTTTCTGTCAATGGTTTGATTGTATTAAATCCAGCAACTAAAGTTTCAGAGAGTGATACTATTTTCTATAATGGATGTCCTGTCAAACATGAATTTATCAAATCAAGAATCTGGCTTTATCACAAATTAGTTGGCGAAATATGTTCAGATTCTGATCCTTTTGGTAAGAGGACCGTATTTGATTCATTTCCTAAAAGTTTAGGTAAAGTCTGTTTGGTTGGCAGGCTAGATTATAAGTCTGAGGGACTATTAATTTTAACAAATAAAGGATTTATCAAAAGATATCTTGAGCTACCGAGGAACCAAGTAATGAGAACATACAGGGTGAAAGTATGGGGTCAAAATTTGAATGATGACACCCTAGAACCTATCAGAAAAGGGACCACCGTATCTGGTATACACTATGCACCTATGACCATCGATATTCTTAAAAAAGGTCTAAAGACTGGTTGGTTAGAAATTAGTCTTACTGAGGGTAAGAATAGGGAGATAAGGAAAGTTTTAGAAAGTATTGGGTTAAATGTTAGCAAACTAATAAGAATTCGACACGGAAATTTTTTTTTAGGAGAACTTGGGCGTGGTAAAATTAAGGAGGTATTGATCCCTAATTCGCTGAACAGGAGTTTAGACAGAAGTTTAGAAAAATGATTGACTGATCAAGTGAAATTTCAGTAGTGTGCAGTGTGGAAAGCTGAATGATCGCATCGTAAAGATGAGGAAAGTCCGGACTCCAAGGAGAAGTGGTGCCGGGTAATGTCCGGCCAGGGTAACCTGAGGGAAAGCGCAACAGAAAGGATACCGCTCAATTTGAGTAAGGGTGAAATGGTAAGGTAAGAGCTTACCGCCTGCTTGGCAACAAGGAGGGCACTGCAAGCCCCACCAGGAGAAAGACCAAATAGGAACCGATATTGAATCTGAGTGTTTAATATCTCCTAAATTACGGTTCGGGTAGGTCGTTTGATCCAGTTGGCAACTACTGGGCTAGATGAATGATCATTGAGCTTAAATGCTTACAAAATCCGGCTTACAAGCTTTCCACAGTTTTCAGTTTAATGGTTTTTTATCGTTTCTAGGCTAAGGATGTCTATCTGTAGAGGTTAAAGTTGCCATTAATACTAAATGTTGTAATAATAAAAAAATTATTATAAAAAGCATAATATGTTATAAAAAACCATTGATTTCCATATTTTCCCATGATATACCTTTGGTTGTTGAGGAAAAGATTTCATACAGGCATCTCCCTCCAATCTTGCAGCTTGGCAAAAAAAACAAAATACCAAGCTGCGATTGAAACTAGGCAACGGTTACTGTTAGCAGGCGGTAACCGTTGCTTTAACTTGAGGAACCTTCAAAGTAAGACTGGCAAGGTAAGGCATGAGACGTTTTAGAGGTGAGGCTGAAAATAAAGTTGATGGAAAGGGGCGAGTTTCTATTCCGGCTCCTTTTAGAAGGGTGCTTGAGGAAGGAGATCCAGATTGGTCTGATGGCTTTAATCCAAATTTCGTCCTTGTTTATGGCAGGAGAAACAACAAATGCCTTGAGGGATATTCACTAAAGTCTATGAATGATGTTGATAATTTGGTTTCAAGGTTACCACGTTATTCAAAGGAGAGAGAAATTCTAGAGAGACTTTTGAATTCACAATCAATTTATGCCCAAGTTGATGAAAATGGTAGAATAGTTTTACCACCCAAACTAAGGCAACTCGCAAAAATAACATCCAAAGCTATGTTTGTCGGCATGGGAGAAAAATTCCAAATTTGGGAACCTGATAGTTATCAAGAAGATATGGAACTTATGGAGCAAAAGCTTTCAGAAAATAATCTGGAGGAAGAAATTTATTCACATTTAGATGATAAGGAAAAACTCTGAAAAAATATGAAGAAAGCTGACAAAGTTTCTGATCATATACCGGTCCTGCTTTCAGATTTTTCATCTCTACTACCAGAAGTTTCAGGAGTCTGGATTGATGGGACTTTTGGATATGGGGGGTATAGTAGGGGGCTGTTGAATTCTGGAGCAACAAAAGTAATAGCCATTGATATGGATCCTGATGTGTTATCCCGGGCCAAGGATTTTGAAAAGAAGTGGCCTAAAAAGTTTAAAATTTTGGCAGGCAATTTCTGTTATATGAATGAATTAGTTGCCAATTTAGGATTGAAAAGTGTTTCAGGGGTGATTTTAGATGTAGGCATATCTTCCATGCAGGTTGATTATCCAAGCCGAGGTTTTTCTTTTAAGCATGATGGCCCATTGGACATGCGGATGTCTAAAAAGGGAGCAAGCGCAAAAGATTTGATTAATAAGGCTAAAGAATCTCTTATATCTGAGATATTACTTAAGTATGGTGAGGAACGATATGCTAAAGTCATAGCAAAACGCATTGTAGAAGTCAGAAAAGAGTATCCGATAGATAGTACCCATAAATTAGCTAGTCTGATAGAGCAAGTCCTAGGGACTAATCAACAACACAAAATTCATCCAGCGACCAGAAGTTTTCAAGCTATAAGGATGGCAATAAATAATGAGTTACCAAATTTAATTAGAGGTCTAGCCTCTGCCACTGAATTGTTGGAAATGGGGGGGTTATTAGCTGTAATTACATTTCATTCTTTAGAGGATAGAATTGTTAAGAGATTTTTTAACCTACGGACCAAAAGTAGTAATACTCTTGATGAAATCAAGCGCATAGGTGGAAATAGTGAGCCAATATTCAAGAAGGTAAATAAGAGACCCGTTATCCCTAATTTGCAAGAAATATCTAAAAATCCGAGGGCACGTTCTGCAAAATTGCGGATAGTCAGGAAGATGAAGAATGAGTTTATTGACCTAGAACCTAGTTCTTTAGGATTACCAAATATTTCGGCTAGTTTAAGGGAGTTTCAATGCGAATGATTATCCTATCAGTACTAAGTGTTTTATGCATATTGAGTGCAATTTGGGCTTATCAGGTTAATTATCAAACTAGGTCAGTAAAGAAGGATATTCAGCTCCTTAATGATAAAATTGTCGCTATCTTAAATCGCATTGATTTGTTAGAGGCAGAGTGGGCTTTTTTGAACAGGCCTAAAAGGTTAGCAAAATTAGTTGATGACAATTTTGAAACCTTAAGGCTTGTTCCTATTACAAAAGATCACTTTCAGAATTCACTAACATCCTATTTGAATGTGGTAGAGAGTAAAGATGGAGAATGAGTTTGGATCGATTGCTCATCCTGGGAATGTAAATGAGCCCGAAAACTATAAACTCAGTAATTTTCGATTCAGACTAATTGCTATCCTAACCGCCTTTGTTTTGGTATTTTTTCTCATTGGGACTCAAATGATCATTATGGCCATGAACCCAGATAGCAAAATAATTCAAACTGAGGCGAACCGTGGAGAGATTAGTGGCCGTAAAGATATAGAGGATCGCCGAGGTAAGTTGTTAGCCACTAATATTACTGTTAACGCTCTCTATGCTCATCCACACGAAATAATCGACAAAAACAAGGTCGTACTTGAATTAGCGAACATATTTCCAGATCTGGAAATACAGTTTTTTCGTGATAAATTGATGTCAAAAAAGCCCTTTGTCTGGCTCAGAAAAACTATATCTCCCAAACAACAGCAAAGTGTAAAGGACATTGGGCAACCTGGTTTATATTTTGGCCCTAGGGAAATGAGAGTTTATCCAAATGGTGAGATAGCTTCCCATGCTTTGGGAGGATCAAGATTTGGGAATGAAAGGGTAGATGGTGCAGAAGTAATAGGAACTGCGGGCGTGGAATTATATTTTGACAAGTTTTTGAGGAAAATTGATGATGGAGATAGTAAACTTGAACTTTCAATAGATGTAACCATCCAATCTTTGATAGAACAAATTCTTAAGGATGGTATTGGACTTATGGGAGCAAAAGGTGGTTCCGTAGTTTTGATGGAATCGAAAACGGGAGAGATACTCTCTCTGGCGTCCTTCCCTGAATTTGATCCTAATAGGAGACCAAAGAATCTTTTTAAGGATGATCCAGCAAATAGCCCCATTTTTAATCGTGCTGTTCAAGGAATATATGAATTAGGATCTGTTTTTAAGATATTTACTGTGGCCTTGGCTTTGGACGAGAAGTTTGTAGAATTGGGCACTAAGGTAAATACCAAAGGACCACTTAGGATAGGTGGCCGAAGAATTTCTGATCACAAGTACTTTGGGCCTAGTTTAACAGTGGAAGAGGTTATAGTGAAGTCCTCCAATATTGGTACCGTTCGCATAGCTAATAAAATTGGGTCTGTGCGGCTTAAAGAATTTTACAAGCAGTTGGGGCTTTTAGAAAAAACTAATCTCGAATTGCCAGAATCAAAATTGATAGTGCCGCAGTTTCCCAAAAAATGGAAAGGCTTAGAGACGGCTACCGCATCTTATGGTCATGGAATAGCTGTATCTCCTATTCATCTAGCAGTAGCTTATTCTAGTTTGGTAAATGGAGGTTACAAAGTTGAGCCCACATTATTAAAGAAGCAAGCTAAAGTTGAGGGGAGAAGTTTTATAATCTCTGAAACCACCTCTCAGTTAGTTAGATCTCTATTGGGTCAGGTTGTAATGAAAGGAACTGCGAAAGAAAGTAATTTTGGCGGTTATAATGTCGGCGGTAAAACAGGCACCGCAGAAAAACCAGATCCCATAAAGGGGGGATATTACGAAGATAAGGTTATTTCAACGTTTGCTTCGGTTTTTCCTATTTCAACTGCTGATTATGTTTTGGTAGTTACTTTAGATGAACCAGAGAATAATCTGGGCTCTGAAAGTTTTAGGTATGCTAGTAAAACTGCTGTTCCGATCTCAGCAAAAATAATTAGCAGAATAGCACCACTACTAGGTTTGAAAACAAATGAGGAATGATCCCTCCCGTAAATCCTATAGGAATTATATCTAGGAAATAAGTTATATGATCCCAAACTTTAATGCTGTACCTTCCATTAAACTGTCAGACTTAAATATTATTGAAAATGCCTTGCAGACCTTTAATGTTCAATCTGAAATTATTTTACTCGGGGTCTCAGAGAAGTCTTATTTGATTCAAAAAAACTTTGTATTTTTTGCTTTATCAGGGACTAACACGCATGGTGCGAAATTTACAGCTGATGCTGTTTCGCGAGGAGCAAGTCTTGTGATCAGTGATACGGAAGGCCAAAAAATTATTGAATCACTAGACTTAAAAGTACCAATTTGCGTTTTTAGAGAGCCCAGAGAGGTCCTTTCAAGTATCGCAGCTTCATTTTTTAAGGCTCAACCACCTTGTTTAATTGGAGTTACAGGGACAAATGGAAAGACATCTGTTGTCCACTATGTGAAACAGATATGGGACCTTTTAGGTGAAACCACAGCCAGCATTGGTACTACAGGAACTAATGGGCTCTTAGACCTTCCCTTAGAACACACTACACCCGATGCTATCAAGTTGCATTGGTTACTTAATCAAATGGTGAATCGGGGTATTAACAAGGTAGCAATTGAGGCATCTTCACACGGGCTAGAGCAAAAAAGATTACACGGAATTAAATTTTTAGTAGGTGCCTTTACTAACTTAAGCAGAGACCATTTTGACTATCACAACAGCATGGAATCATATTTTAAATCCAAGTCTATCTTGTTTGATAGATTAATAACTGAAAATGGTGGAGCTGTAATATGTATAGATGATGATTATGGAGCAAGAATGGTCGAACTTGTAAAATCAAATGACTTCAGGATAGTGACCGTAGGTAAAAATAGAATTGCTGACATAAGAGTATTATCCCATTCTTTCCATGCAAGAGGGCAAGAAATAAAGATTTCTTGGAAAGGTGAACAACATGTTCTTTCTTTAGATTTATTTGGAGGTTTTCAGGCCAACAACATATTGTTGACTCTTGGAATACTTAGCATGTGTGGGGAAAATGCTAGTAAAATATTGAATCTGGTAGATAAATTGAAACCTGTTCCAGGTCGAATGGAGGAAGTAGCCGTTAGAAAAAATGGAGCTAAAATTTTTGTTGATTATGCCCACACACCCGATGCATTAGAGGTAGCATTGAGATCTATAAGACTACATTTCATGGGTCAAATTCATCTAGTATTTGGAGCGGGTGGTAATAGAGATATAGGTAAAAGGTCAATAATGGGGGAAATAGCTTCAAATTTTGCTGATAACGTTATTATTACAGATGACAATCCGAGGAATGAAAATCCAGCTACTATTCGATCACAAATTAAGGAATTTTGTCCTAAAGCATTGGATATAGGAGATAGGGCAGAAGCTATTTTGACTGGGATTGCCAAACTTCAAAAAGGTGATGCGTTGATCATAGCTGGCAAGGGACATGAGAAGACTCAGACTTTTGCTGATTCGTCCTTTCCCTTTGATGATGCAGAGCAGGCAAGTTTGTCTGTACAGGCTCTTGATGGACAACCTTTATGAAATTCCTTCATACAGATAAGGAGGTGCATGAAGCTGTAGGCGGCATGATCACAAAAAGGAATTGGGCGGTTACAGGAGTTTCAATAGATTCTAGAACTATTCTTGAGGGTGAATTATTCATAGCGATTAAGGCAGAGCGGGATGGGCATGAGTTTTTAAAATCAGCTATTTACAATGGCGCAGTGGCAGCGATTGTGAATAGAATTCCCACGGATACTCCCAAGGATTTTCCTTGCATTGTCGTGAAAGACAGCTTCAGAGCATTAAATGACTTAGCTCATTTTTCAAGAAAAAGATATAAAGGAAAATTGGTGGCAGTGACTGGCTCAGTTGGGAAAACAAGCACCAAATCGTTGTTGGCTGAAATACTTTCCAAATTTGGTGAGACTTATTGTTCCCCCCAAAGCTATAACAATTATCTTGGGGTTCCACTTACGTTGGTGAATATTCCTCTCGATGCCAAATATGTTGTTGCTGAAATTGGGATGAGTTCCCCGGGAGAAATTGCACCTTTATCAAATTTGGTAGCTCCTGATATTGGTATTATAACTACTATATCTTCAGCACATTTGGCTGCCTTTGATGATATTAAGGATATAGCCTATGAAAAAGCCATGATTTGCTCCGGTTTGGTCAAGAATGGACTCTTAATTTTTTCCAGTGAAACACCTTTTACAGAAATGATCAGAGGGATAGTCAAAAAGAAAAAACTTAGACATACCACTTTCGGTCGTCATTCTTCTAATCAAATATACCTGAAAGCTGTATCGTTAAAGAAAAATAGGACATCAATTAATGCAATCATCAAAGATTTCAAAAATTTAAATTTCGATTTGCATGTTTTAGGGATTCATCATGCCTTAAACTCTCTACCTGTTTTTGGGGTATTATTGGACCTCAATCTTGATTTGAATATTGCTGTCAATCATATGAAGGATTGGAAACCTGTGACTGGGAGAGGAAGGTTTGTAGATTTGAAATTCAACATAAATTCTAAGAACATTCTAATTAGAGTTATTGATGAAAGTTATAATAGTAATCCTACTTCACTTAAAGCAAGTTTTGAGGTAGTTAAGTATGTTAGTTTTGATGATTACCAGAGTTGCAATATTAAACCTTTCCGTCGGATAGCTATTTTAGGGGATATGTTAGAGTTAGGCTCAGAGGAAGAAAAAATTCATAAAGATTTAGCACAGCTAGAGATCATCAATTGTTTTGATGTGATCTATTGCGTTGGAACTCTTATGAAATGCTTTTACCAAGCTTTACCATCAGGAAAAAAAGGGTTGGCAGTGAGAAATCCAAAGGAATTAATTCCACATCTATTGAAGAATATTGAAGATGGGGATGTTTATCTTATAAAGGGATCAAATTCGATTGGACTTTCTTTACTAGTTTCTGAATTATGTGGCTTAAATGGCCGGAAGATCTCGAGGTAACTATCAATGCTATATTTTCTACATTATTTGACTGATGGCGGTGATGTTTTTAATTTGTTTAGATATATTACCTTTAGGGCAGGAGGAGCTTTTTTCACCTCTCTTGTTTTTGGATTTTTGTTTAGTAAACCAATCATAAATTCTTTAAAAAGAAGACAAGGAGAGGGTCAACCTATCCGTGAAGACGGCCCTGATAGTCATAAAGAGCAAAAGGCTGGTACTCCTACTATGGGAGGTGTTTTAATCATTGGGTCATTGTTGGTTTCATCTTTGTTGTGGTGTCGATACGATATAGACTATGTCTGGGTGGTAATTTTTGTGACCCTTGGTTTCGGCTTGATAGGTTTTGTTGATGATTATTCTAAAATCCGAACAAGGAATTCAACAGGCATTTCTGGTAAAGTTAGGCTAGCGCTAGGTTTAATTATAGCTGCTATTGCAACTTTTTGGGTTATTAACATTCAAGATCCCATGTTATCTAATGCCTTGGCAATTCCTATCTTTAAGGATGTATTACTCAACTTGGGATGGTTTTTTATACCATTTGCAATGTTTGTAATTGTAGGTTCTGCAAATTCTGTTAATTTGACAGATGGACTTGACGGTTTGGCAATAATGCCTGTGATGATAGCAAGCGGATCATTTGGGGTTATAGCTTATGCTGTTGGGAGGATAGATTTTTCTGATTATTTAGAAGTGCATTATATAGCAGGCGCAGGAGAGATAGCGGTATTTTCGGCTGCTCTCATAGGTGCTGGATTAGGTTTTTTGTGGTATAATGCTCCTCCTGCAGCTGTTTTTATGGGTGACACTGGATCATTGGCTCTTGGGGGAGCTCTTGGAGCTATTTCTGTCTGTACCAAACACGAAATCGTTTTAGCAATCATTGGTGGTCTATTTGTGATAGAAGCATTGTCAGTCATTATTCAAGTATCGGTTTATAAACTGACTGGTAAGAGGGTATTTCTCATGGCCCCGATTCATCATCATTTTGAAAAATTAGGTTGGGCTGAACCTCAGATAGTTATTCGTTTTTGGATTATTTCAGTGATTTTGGCCTTAATAGGACTCGCCACACTAAAGTTACGTTAAATGATGTTTATACCTCCTAGTTATAAAAATAAGAAAGTTGCTTTACTAGGGCTGGGACTTACGGGTGGATCTCTTATAAAGCATCTAAAAAGCTTTGGTATTGATCCTATCTGTTGGGATGATGATGAAACGAAAAGAAATGCATTCATAGGAAAAGGTTTACTAATAGAAGACCTGAATTCTCCAAACATATGGAAAGATCTTGATCTTTTAATAATCTCACCAGGCATTCCTTTTTTATACCCAGAACCTCATCCAGTAGTTACTCTTGCTCGCCAGAATGCTGTCCATATCACAACTGACATTGAATTATTTTTTGAGTTCTTACACCAAAAGTACACTGATGAAGGCGCTTTAAGACCAACGGTAATATGTGTGACTGGATCTAACGGGAAATCTACGACTACTGCCTTAATCCATCACATCCTTAGTGGAATGTCCAAAGATACAGAAATGGGTGGAAATATTGGTAGGCCTGTGATGAGCTTAAATCTTGAAAATCCCAGAAGTATTAAGGTAATTGAATTATCTTCCTACCAGATTGAGATAGCTGGTGGCCTAGAACCAGATGTAGCTATCTTTCTAAACCTTTCAAGTGATCATCTCTTAAGGCATGGAGGGTTAGGTGGTTATTTCTTGACTAAATCCAAACTGTTTCACCAGGGGAAACCAAAATTTAGTATTGTAGGTGTCGACGAGAATGAGGGAAAGTGTTTGGCTGCCTCCCTTGAGGTAAGAAAAGATCCCATTAGCATAGTTATTCAGATATCTATTACGGGGCCCATACTGGGGGCAGATTGGTCAGTTTTTATATCAAATGAGTTTATAGTTGAAGTAAAATCGGGTGAAGAAATTTTTAAATCTGTCCTGCAAGAGGTGTTGCAAATACCTGGTGATCATAATAAGCAAAATGCTTGTGCTGCATATGCAGCCTGTCGAGCATTAGGTTTTTCTCCAGAAAATTCATTTGAGCAAATCCGTGGGTTTCAGGGATTACCACACAGAACAGCAGTAGTAAAAAAGCTAGATGGTATTATCTTTATCAATGATAGTAAGGCGACTAATGTTGATTCAGTCAGAAAATCTTTAAAAACTTTCGATAACATTAGGTGGATTGCAGGAGGATTAAAGAAGGATGGCGACATCATAGATTTCAACGCATATTTTTCAAGAATTAAAAAAGCTTACCTGATAGGTTCAGCAGCAACTGAGTTTGCATCTTCTCTAACGGGTTTAGAGTACGAAATATGTGGTGAGTTAGAAATGGCTGTTAGATCTGCGTATGAAGAGGCTGATGCAGGAGATACTGTTCTCTTGGCTCCTGGTTGTGCAAGTTTTGATCAATTCAAAAACTTTGAAGACAGAGGAAATAAATTCTGTAAACTTGTGGAAAATCTAAAAAGAAAAAGTTTATCAAAATACTAAAACTCAAGTTGCCTTTAATTTACCTTTTCTTCATTTCATACAAGTGCTAGAGTTGGATCATAAAAAAACACAGGCACTACTTTATTTAAGAATGACAGATATTATCTTTAGGCCTCGCTCCGAATTTTTTGAGGAGAGCGAACTGCCAAGGTGGTGGAAAACCGTCGATAGATGGTCTCTTTTCTCTTTGGTAGGACTTTTTTTGAGCGGTCTCTTGCTTGGGATGGCAGCTTCAGCTCCCCTAGCCGAGGCAAATGGCCAACAAGCGTTTTATTATGTTAACAGGCAGTTCATGTATGGGACTTTCTCGTTCACATGTATTCTGGGTTTATCCATCCTATCAGTACAAGAAAATAGAAGGATTGCCCTGATTGGTTTTTTGATCACATTTATACTTTTATGCGCATTACCTATTTGGGGAACGGATCATGGAAAGGGGGCAGTTAGGTGGTTGTCTTTCTTTGGCTTTTCTCTACAGCCTTCCGAGTTTCTAAAGCCCTTTTTTGTTGTGGCAATCGCATGGGCAATATCAGCAGGTCAGAAAGACAAGAATATTCCCGGTACTGCTATTTCGTTTATTATCACGCTATTAATAGTATCATTATTGGTCATGCAGCCTGACTTTGGACAAGCAGCACTTTTCTTATCCATCTGGACTATAGTATATTTTGTGTCGGGTGCTTCCTATAGGTTATTAGTGGGATTCATCTTTTTGACTTTAATAGGAGGCTTTATAGCCTACATGAATTCAGAACATTTTGCCAGAAGGATTGATGGATTCTTGTCACCCGATGTTGACCCTAGAACCCAACTAGGTTTTGCAACTAATTCTATCCAAGAAGGAGGATTGTTTGGGGTTGGATTGGGAGAAGGGGTTATAAAATGGAGATTACCTGATGCTCATACCGATTTCATAATAGCTGTAGCTGCTGAAGAATATGGAGTCTTAATTTGTATCATGATCATAATATTTTTTATTATTATTGTAGTTAGATCTTTAATTCTTCTTTTGGATGAAAGGGATTATTTTGTAAGAAATTGTGGAGTAGGTTCCATTTCTTTTTTTGCCGTGCAGGCAATTATAAATCTTGGTGTGTCAGTTCGCTTATTACCAGCAAAAGGTATGACACTCCCATTTATTAGCTATGGAGGATCATCACTTATAGCTTCAGGTTGTCTAATGGGTTTACTTTTTGCTTGTACCCGAAGGCGTCCTCAAGGAAATGTGAACCAATAGTTTGGAGAAGTTAAATGAAATTGAAACCAGTCCTTCTTATAGCAGCAGGAGGTACAGGAGGACATATGTTTCCTGCTCAAGCACTAGCTTGGGAGTTTAAAAAACTAGGATGGAGTGTGGTATTGGTTACTGACAAAAGAGGGGCAAGATTTTCAGATACATTTCCACCTGAAGTCACAAAATTTGTACAAAATTCTTCTTCACTGAGATTTCGCGACCCTTTAAGAATTCCTAAGGCAATATACCTAATCTGTTCAAGTATATTTCAAGCATTCTATGTGTTCATGAGGCTTAAGCCAAGGGTTGCCATTGGTTTTGGAGGCTATCCTTCATTTGCGGCCATTCTTATAGCTAAAGTTCTAAATGTTAAATCCATTTTGCATGAACAAAATGCAGTTCTTGGTAGGGTTAACAGAATTTTTTCAAGGAGAGTAGACGCAGTAGCATGTAGTTTTTGGCCGACTAAGGCGCCACCTGGAACCATAATGCGTTTTACAGGAAATCCGATCAGAAATACTTTGATTAACAAAAATATACCTTCTTTTTACTTGCCGTCCAAGGGACCACTCAATCTTGTGATTATTGGAGGATCCCAGGGTGCCAGGATATTTTCAAAAATTGTCCCAGAAGCAGTTGAACTTCTTCCAAAAACATTGACAAATCGGTTCAAAATTTTTCAGCAAGCACGGCTGGAGGATCGCAATGAATTGGAAAAAAAGTATAAAGAGATGGGTGTAAGCTCAACAGTTGAGGACTTTTTTCAGAATATAGAAAAGATATTTTCATCTGCGCATCTAATTATAGCAAGAGCTGGTGCTTCAACTATTGCTGAGGTACTATTTTTTGGGAAACCATTATTATTAATACCCATCCCATTCTCTCTAGGGGATCACCAGAAATTGAATGCACAAAGAATATCAGATCTCGGCGCTGCAATATGTTTAGAAGAAAATACATTGACTGGATTGCAACTAGCTAAAAAAATTAGCGCCATATTGGAAAATCAAAGTCTAGCGCATAATCTTGCAAAGGCAGCTTCTAAAAATGCAAGGCCGCAGGCAATCCAAAGTCTTAGAGATTTAGTTCTTGACGTTTCAGAAGGACATTTAGTTGCAAAATAAAGTCAAAACCAATTTTCCTCTAGATATAGGTCTAATTCATTTCATTGGGATTGGTGGAATTGGAATGTCGGGCATTGCCGAGCTATTATTTAATCTTGGTTATGAAGTTTCTGGTTCTGACATCAAAAACACCCAAATTATTGCTAGGTTAGAAGGCTTAGGAATTAAGATTCATTTGGGTCACAGCAAGCAAAATCTTTCTGACGCAAAGATAGCGGTGGTTTCATCAGCTATCAATGATGAAAATATTGAATTAATTGAGGCCAGATGTAGGTCAATACCAGTAGTGCGAAGATCTGAGATGCTTGCAGAACTTATGAGATTGAAATCAAATGTGGTGATTGCTGGTACACATGGGAAAACCACAACGACTTCTATGGTGGCTGCTGTTTTGGATGCAGGTAAATTGGATCCTACTGTGGTTAATGGGGGAATAATCCAAGCATATGGTTCTAATGCTAGATTAGGTAAAGGGGACTGGATGATCGTTGAGGCTGATGAGAGCGATGGTACTTTAATAAAAATACCAATAACTGTAGGCGTAGTAACAAATCTAGATCCTGAACACTTGGAACATTATGGAACATTTGACCATTTAAAAAAAACTTTCTTGAAATTTCTTGAAAACATTCCGTTCTATGGGGTAGGCATTTGTTGTCTAGACCATCCTGTTGTCCGTAATTTAATTTCACAAATCAGGGATCGACGCATACTCACATATGGCTTCCATGAGGAAGCAGATTTTGTCATTCAGAACCTCCATTATTCAAAAAGGAAAGCACATTTTAATATTCTTGACAGATCAAGGTTTAGAAAAATTATATTGGAATTGCCTATGTATGGTAATCATAATGTTTCTAATGCAGCGGCAGCTGTCTCAGTTGCACTGTATTTGAATGTGACAACTGAAAAAATAAAATATGCACTGAAACATTTTAAGGGTGTAAAAAGACGATTTACTAAAATTTGTACTTGGAAAAAGATAGAAATAATTGATGATTATGCGCATCACCCAGTTGAAATAAGTGCTGTTCTTTCAGCGGCTAGGCAGTACTCATCTGGTAGAGTAATAGCAATTCATCAACCACACAGATACACTAGATTAGAAAGCTTGATGGAGGATTTTTGTAGGTGCTTTGATGAAGCTGATATTGTGGGTATTACTCCTGTATATGCAGCCGGGGAATTACCGCTTAAAGGAGTAAATTCTCATGCTCTAATTTCTCGATTGAACAGGGTAGGTGATAATGCTTTTCCTATTGAGGATGAAATTGGTTTGAGAGATTTTTTAGTGTATCATGGTAAACCAGGAGATATTTTTGTTTGCTTAGGAGCTGGTTCAATAAGTCAATGGGTTAATAGATTGCCTGAATTACTGAAAATGGAAGTTTAAAATGAAGGCAAATTCTATTTCTGACCAAAATTTAATGTTAACACTGCCGGCCTGCAGGGGAAAGACTTCTCAAAACTTTGCTCTTAAACGTCTTAGCTGGCTGAAAGTTGGGGGGGAAGCAGAGGTCTTATTCCAACCTGAGGATGAAGAGGATTTAGTAATATTTATGAAAAATCTTCCGGCAGAAATTCCGGTATTTGTCATTGGCGCATGTTCTAATTTAATAATTAGAGATGGAGGCATTCCTGGAGTGGTTATCAGGCTAGGAGGCGGTTTTTCCAAGATTAATTTTACTGATAAAACTGTTTTGGTAGGAGCCGCTTGTCTAGATTCTCAAGTTGCAAGAATTTCAGCTAGAAATGGTACTGATTTATCTTTCTTGAGGACTATTCCTGGTAATATTGGAGGTGCTATAACGATGAATGCAGGTTGTTATGGTTCTTACATTTCAGACTATTTTTTGAGTTTGAGAGCAGTTTTGAGAGATGGTACAGTAGTTGACTTANATTCCAAAGACTTAAATTTTCATTATAGGGACTCNTTTATCCCAGAGGGAGCCATAATCACACAGGCCACTTTTAAGTGTGTAAAGGGTTTGCCAGAGGAAATTGAANAAAAGATGAATGATGCTTTGAGATATCGAGAGCTACATCAACCAGTCAAGGAATTGTCGTGTGGTTCAACATTCAGAAATCCTTTGGGTCGTTCTTCTACTAGTGGGGATAGTGAACACTCTTTAAAAGCTTGGAAACTCATTGATGACGCTGGACTTCGTGGTATGAGATTAGGTGGAGCCAAAATTTCTACCAAGCATCCAAATTTCATGATCAATACTGGAAATGCAACGGCAAAGAATTTAGAAGATTTAGGAACCTTGGTGATAAAAAGAGTCAGGGAAAAGAGTGGAATAGAATTGGTCTGGGAAATTAAGAGAGTTGGGTTTTGTGATTAGAATTTATTATCTCCAATCAATAGAAACATTTGAGGGGAAGATATAGTGGCCCCTATCAGTAAAGTTGCCGTTCTTTATGGAGGTGGTTCCTTAGAGAGAAGCGTTTCTTTGGTATCGGGACACGAAGTTGCCAAGGCTCTTTCTAAACAAGGATATGAAGTCTTTAAGATAGACACAAAAGGAAATTTTCTAGAGCAGTTGATTAATTTTAGCCCAGACGTGGCTTTTAATGCGTTGCACGGAAAATGGGGAGAGGATGGTACTATTCAAGGATTTTTGGAAGTATTAAGAATTCCTTACACACACTCTGGTATTTTAGCATCTTCCATAGCAATGAATAAGCATCTTGCGAAGACTGTTTTCAAAGGTCGTGGGTTACCAGTGGCGGATCATTTAGTTTTGAAGAATGGTTTCGTCCTTGAAGACATACCTTTTAAGTATCCATACGTTCTTAAGCCAGTGAGTGGGGGGTCGAGTTTAGATGTATACATACTTAAGAACCAAAATGATTGGTCAAGAATTAAAATTGACAAAAATGAAATACCAACAGAATTTCTTATAGAACCATTTATACCTGGTAGGGAACTTACAGTGACTGTTATGGGAGATAGGGCATTGTCTGTAACAGATATAGTTTCAGATACTTGGTATGACTATGATGCAAAGTATGAATTAGGGGGATCTCGGCACATTCTACCAGCTAAAATACCTAATGAAATTACCCAGCTTTGTTTGTCATATGCACTTAAGTCTCACACAAGCTTAGGTTGTCGAGGCGTTTCAAGAATTGATTTTCGATGGAATGAAATGCTTGGAGCTGAAGGTTTGTTCGTTCTCGAATTGAACACACAACCTGGCATGACTCCAACTTCCCTCGTTCCTGAGCAAGCGAAGTACTGTGGAACTTCTTTTGAAAACCTTTGCAAATGGCTAATTGAGGACGCTTCCTGCGATAGATAATGATTAGATCGGAATATCAGCATCATAATAAAACTAAGGGGTACTCCACTCCTTCAAAGTTAAGATATAGAATAGAGAGGATTTGGAGGAGAGTCTGGCTGCGAAAGTTAATTCTTTGGGTCCTTATTCTCATTTTCTTTGCAACAAGTCTAACTTCAGGCTTACTCATTTTTAAAAATGAATTTAATTTTAGAGGTTTTAAAAGTACCATGGAGGCATTTGCCTTTGAAAGGCCCGAATTATCAATAATTGACTTAAATATTAAAGGCGCAAATCCAGATCTTAGTAATCAGATCAAGGCAATATTACAACTTTCTTTTCCTATCAATCCTTTGAAAATAAATATTAATTACCTTCAGGAATTAATAAACGATGTTGAATCGGTAGATTTTTCCAAAATTAGGATTACCAAAAATGGAATACTAGAAGTAGTGATAAGAGAAAGAATTCCTGTTGCTCTACACAGAGATGGCAAACAGTTAATGCTTTTAGATATTGATGGACGGAGGATAGGTGAGGTTTTTTCTAGACTAGATAGACAAGATCTTCCATTGGTAGTGGGACAAGGGGCAAATTACCGAGTAAAAGAGTCCTTAGAAATATACAAATTAGCAAGTCCTATTATTAATCGTGTACGGGGTATGATATTGGTTGGCGAAAGGCGTTGGGATATTGTTTTGGACGGAAATTTGAAAATAAAACTGCCAGAAAAGGGCGCAAAAAAGGCTTTTAGTGCTTTTCTTGAATCAGGTGAAGTTATGAAAATATTGAGGCAGGATTTTTCTGCGGTGGATTTGAGAAATAGGGGTAAAGTAATAGTCAGAACGAAAACCACAGTGATAAGAGAAGAAAAAATTTAATTTTAGTTGGCTTGCGTGATCCAAAATGACGATAGATTTCAGGCGACATCGTGAAAGTAGAAAAAAGCTTAGGGCGGCCATAAGGGGTGGAACTTTAGGACTTTTGGATATTGGAACATCTAAGATAGCTTGCCTCATACTTAAGTTTGCAGAAGGAAATAGAAAATCTAGTAGATCTGAACATTTGCAAGATACCAAAAGGTTAGCTTACCGGGTTGTTGGAGTGGCCACTAAGAAATCTCGGGGGATCAAGTCAGGGGAGGTAGTTGTAGCTGATGAAGTTGAAAAATCTATTAGGTCAGTCGTTCAACAGGCACAGAAAATGGCCGCAACTACAATTGATGATGTTTTGATATGTTTTTCTGGAGGCTCACCAGTTTCAAAGAACCTATTTGGGGAATTAAAATTGGAAACGCCAATAGTTGAAACAAGAGACATCGGAGCGCTACTTTCTAAATATGATTTTGGAACTGCATCTAGCAAGCGGGAAATATTGCATGCGATGCCCATAAATTTTACTTTGGATGACAAAACAGGGTTAATAGATCCATGTGGATTGGCAGGGCAAACCTTAGGCTTGGATGTGAATCTTATGACTGTTGATCAGAATGCCCTTGACAATATAACACAATGTTTTAACCGATGCCAATTGGGACTAGCTGGAGCTGTTTTTGCACCTTATGCTTCCGCTAGATCTAGTCTTGTTGAAGATGAACTGAAACTTGGTTCAGCCTGTGTGGATATGGGCTCTGGTTCGACGGGTGTTTCAATTTTTCTTAATCATCAAATGGTTTTTGGGTCTACAGTTAAATTTGGTGGTGAACACATTACATCTGACATTATGCAAGCGTTTAAAATATCATTTGAAGAAGCGGAGAGAATAAAAACTCTACATGGTGGTGTCGTAATTACTAACTTAGATGATAGAGATCTAATTGAGCTTTCTTCTGGGGACAAGGCAGAAGGGGTTCTGAATTACGACCGCCCCTTTGTGAGTAGATCAGAACTAATATCAGTAATTAGACCCAGGCTTGAGGAAATATTAGAAGAAGTCGACAGCCAACTCGATTTAGGTGGATTTGATCACCTTCCTTCCAAACGGATAGTTTTTACCGGGGGAGGGAGTCAATTACCAGGATTTTATGAACTTGCTACTGATCTTTTTGGATCTAGAGTTAGGATAGGTCGACCTATGAGAATTCAGGGATTACCTCAGGCTTTACATGGGTCCCAATTTTCAGCAATCATAGGCCTTGCTATTGAGGCAAGTTATCCTCAGGATGAGGTTTGGGATTTTGATATGCCTTTTAGAGCTGGAGCAACAGAGCGTTTCAGATTAGCTGTAAATTGGTTTAAGGAGAATTGGTAGCTGGTTTGCGGGTATTTTTCTTTAATATTTAGCGCATACTTAAATTTTTAGTGACCTAAGTTTGGTATTGAGCTATCATACCGAATCAAAAAAAAAGACTTAAATAAAGTTAACAGGCAAAACGGGCAAAAATCATGACTTTTACTTTGAGGGTTCCTGACCAACAGGATCTAAAGCCTCGCATCATTGTTTTTGGTGTTGGTGGGGCTGGCGGAAACGCAGTTGATAATATGATAATTAAGAATTTAGAGGGAGCAAATTTTGTAGTAGCCAATACGGATGCTCAAGCTCTTCAACAATCAAGTGCCCAGAAAAAGATACAAATGGGCATAAAAATTACTGAAGGCCTAGGTGCTGGAGCAAAACCTGAAATAGGGACTCTAGCTGCAGAAGAGAGTTTAGAAGAGGTTGTAGATTCTCTTAGAGATAGTCATATGTGTTTTATAACTGCAGGGATGGGAGGTGGAACTGGAACTGGTGCCGCGCCTGTAATAGCGCAGGCAGCAAGAGAATTGGGAGTTTTAACAGTAGGTGTAGTGACTAAGCCATTTCAGTTTGAGGGACTGAAGCGTATGGAGCAGGCCCAAATAGGTATCGAGACACTGCAGGACGTTGTAGATACACTTATCGTTATACCAAATCAGAATTTGTTCCGAATCGCCAATGAAAAAACAACATTCACTCAGGCTTTTGAACTAGCTGATGACGTATTATACCAAGGGGTTAAGGGCGTTACTGATCTCATGGTACGGCCAGGTTTGATTAACTTAGATTTTGCAGATGTTCGAGCAGTGATGGATGAAATGGGAAAAGCTATGATGGGTACTGGTGAAGCTAGTGGTGAAGATAGAGCCCAGCAAGCAGCCGAAAAGGCTATAGCGAATCCATTGCTTGATGAAATTTCACTCAAAGGTGCAAGGGGTGTGTTGATTAATGTCACTGGTGGGAATGACATGACTTTATTTGAGTTAGACGAGGCTGCTAATAGAATTAGAGACGAAGTAGAAGGGGATGCCAAGATTATGGTTGGAACAACCTTAGATCCCAATATGGATGGCTTACTAAGAGTGTCAGTAGTTGCTACGGGAATTGAGGCGAACATCCAAGAAGTAGAAGCAACCTCTAATTTGATGATGAGTAACAGAAATTTACGCCCAGAGAATAACCGAATCCCTGCACAAGAAAACCGTTTTACTAGTGGACCAGGTCCAAGTAGAGTTGACCTTGGACAGGATCCAGTGGGATCAAATATGAGTAATAAGCCTCAAGAAACTAAGAGCACTGGTATAGGAGAAAAGGTGTTGGCAACCCCTTTACCTAGTGAGGATCAGACTAAAAAAGAAGAAATAGCTAAGATTAATGTGAATGAGGGTGGAGGCATCCCAAACTTTGTAGGTGATACCATGCAAAGACTGCATGCTGCGGTTAAGAAAGAGCCTACCCCTGAAATATACAATAGAGATTCCGATGCCGAACGCCAAAATATGTCTTCATCTAGTAAAGGTAAATTGAATAGCATCTTGCAGAGGATGACAAGCTTTCGTGAAAAAAAGCAAGAGCAAACTCTAGATTCTAAAATATCACCATCAATTCATAAGAGTGAGACAATTGTCCCTAATCAAAAAGCGGTAAGGGAGTCAGAAGAATTGTCACTATCAACTGAACAGAGACATAAAGAAGAGGTCCCTGCCTTTCTGAGGCGACAAGCAAATTAATGCATTTAATTGGCGCATCTGTCGTGTATTATTTTGTTACAAACTGTGATTTGATAAAAAGTGTCAATAAGGTACACTGACGCTACTTTACGAGAAGCAGTTTGAGGGAAATTTCTTTTGCAAACTACAGTTGAAAAATCTTTCAGCCACCTAGGTACAGGTGTTCATCTCGGCAGACCAGTACGGATAACTGTTAAGCCTGCTGAAAGGGGTCATGGATTAGTTTTTAAGCGTACTGATGTAGAAGATAATAAATGTTTAATTCCAGCTAGTTATGAATATCTAATTAAAGGGGAATTGTGTACCTCAATTGCAAATACTCACGGTGTCAGGGTAATGACAGTTGAGCATCTATTGGCGGCGTTTTCCGGAGTTGGTGTGACAAATGCATTAATAGAAATTGATAATGAGGAAGTCCCAATTCTTGATGGTTCATCAGATAGATTTGTCAAGTCTATCATTAATGCAGGGGTTTATGAGCAGGATCAATCGTTGATGATTTGCAAGGTTACCGATATAGTGGAGGTTCAGGATGGTGCTTCGTGGGCCAGATTTGAACCTGCTGACGAGCTCAAATTAACTGTAACAATCAATTATCCGGGAACGCTTATTGGAAAACAGAGTTTATCTTTATCGATGTCTAATGGGGCGTTTATGAAGCAGCTCAGTAACTGTAGGACCTTTTGTTTAAGAGATGATGTACAAAATATGGTTGCAAAAGGCTTGGCACTGGGGGGTAGCTTAGAAAATGCAATAGTTATAGACAAATTTAGAGTCTTGAATCCGGAAGGCCTACGTAGAAATGATGAATTTGTTCGTCACAAGATGTTAGATGCTTTAGGTGATTTGACTTTGTCTGGTAACCCCATATTTGGGCATTTCACTTCATTTTGTGGGGGACATAGGTTAAATGGAAAATTGATTGGAGAGCTTCTATCAAGTAAACAGTTCCACAAATTCTGTCATTTAAATAATAGTGAGGCCCATAAGCTTCTTGGGTTCAAATATAAGTCAAGTAGCCTGGATTATAAAGCAGTCAGTTAAATAATCCGTGGTTGATTTTTTCTTAGTGTGTTATCTAAGGGCCAGTTAATTTATTTTTCACTAATTTTGTAGAGATTATTAATATGAGGATAATTAGGCTTCTAACAGGCTACTTTTTCATAGGCTCTCTCAGCTTTATGTTACTTACTTGTACAAAACTTGCCAGTGATTTTGATGAAAAATCCTCTATTGCTGAAATTCTTGCCGGAGCAAGTGAGGCGTATGAGAAAGGAGATTTTTCAAGGTCAGCAGAAATTTTTCTCAAAGTTGAAGAGTATTTCCCATATTCAGACGAATCTAGAATGGCACTTGTTAAGGCAATAGAAGCTTATCATAAGGGAGCAAAATTTCTTGAGCTGAGATCTGTTTCAAAGAAGTTTATAGAATTGTATCCTGAATCGGAGCATGCTCCTTATGCGAAATACATGGTTGGTATGAGTTACTTTGAGCAGATCATTGATGTAGAGAGAGATCAGGGAGCAACAAGGGATTCAATGAGAGAATTTTTTGAGTTGAACACACTTTATCCAAATAGCAAATATCAGGCGCTAGCAAAAAAGAATATAAAAATCGCACAAAATCAATTGGCAGGCCAAGAAATGGCGGTTGGTAGATTTTATCTAAAAAAGGGAAATCCTCTTTCTGCTTTAAAGAGATTTCAAGCAGTCATGGATGATCACAAAAATACACCTTTTTACCCGGAATCTCTTTATAGAACAGTGGAAACTTACTTAATGATGGGTGTTGATCGCCAGGCATTAGATACTTATAATTCGTTGAGAAAAAAATTTCCTGATAGTAAGTGGACGTCATTAGCCTCTATTCAAATTAAGGAAAGTCGTTTAAAGGACAAATAGCTATGCTTATGTCATTAAGCATCAGAAACATGTTGTTGGTGGAAAAAGCAGAAATAAATTTTTCATCAGGCTTAAATGTTTTTACCGGTGAAACTGGTGCTGGAAAATCAATTATCTTAGACTGTTTAAGCTTTGTTCTTGGGAACAAATCTAGAAAACGCTTCGTTAGGACATTATGCGATAGGGGAGAAGTTATAGCTGAATTTAAAGTAGAGAAAACTAGTGAGGTAAGAAAAATAGTTGAAGGGTTATCAATAATATGGACAGATAATTTAGTCATAAGGCGCGTTGAGTTTTCAGATGGTAAAAGGAAGACATATGTGAATGATACCAATTGCACCTTAGATACCATCCAGAAACTGGGTGCTAAATTAGTCGAATTTGTGGATCAAAAAGATGGCTCCCAGATTTTAAAGAAAAGCAATCACATTACCTTATTAGATGATTTTTCAGGACATCAAAATGAGGTTAAGAATTTGGGCAAGGCTTGGGATGATTTCAAGAAGATACAACAAGAAATAACCAAAGCGGAAAGTAGAAAAGATTCACAAGGAAAAGAACTAGAGTTTATTAAACATTCCTTGTCAGAGATAAGTATCCTTAATCCTCAACCAGGAGAATTAGAAGAGCTGGAAATTATACGCGCTTCTCTAAGGTCCTCTAGTAAGATCGAAGAAAATCTCAAGGAGGCAGCCGATTTGATTTCAGGACAACAAGTGAGACATGAATTTGTCTCAGCTCTTAACAAATTGGAGAAAGCTCATGATCTTGTATCTGATGATCACTTGCTTATTGAGACAATCAGTGCGCTAGAAGGTATAATTCATGAACTAGATGAAATTGAAAAGAACATTCCCAACATTATTGAAAATAGAAATTCGGGGAGAATGACTTTGGATGAAGTAGAGGACAGGCTCTTCAATTTTAGAAACATTGCAAGAAAACATGGAATTAATCCAGAGAATCTAATGGCTCTGAATCAGGAAATGGAAGCGAACTTAATAGAATATGATAACTCAGAGAAGCATGTAGGTGCACTGAAGAGCAAACTAGTATCTTTGGAAAAAGTATATCAAGCGAGTGCAAAGAAAATTTCAGAGAAAAGGAAGAGGGAAGGGAAAAACTTAGATATGATGATGAGCCAGGAGCTAATTCCCCTAAAGATGGAAGGTATCGAGTTCAGGACCTTGTTGGAAAGACGGAAAGAACAGGGTTTTAGTGGCTGTGATACTGTTGCATTTCAGATTTGCAATCATGGCATGCCTGCAAAAGATATGGAAAAAATAGCATCAGGTGGTGAATTATCAAGACTTCTCCTTGCCTTGAAGGTTTGTTTAGTAACTAATACAAGCGGCACATCCTTGATTTTTGATGAAATTGATAGAGGAATTGGCGGTGCCACTGCAGAAGCTGTCGGTAATCGTTTGGCATCATTAGCTGAAAGAGATCAAATACTGTTAGTCACCCATTCGCCTCAGGTTGCGTCCAAGGCTCATAAGCACTGGAGTGTCAGAAAGATAGTAGAGAAAACAAATCTCCCCGTTACCTTGTTGAATGAGCTTAACCAGGATGCTAAGGTGGCCGAGTTAGCTAGAATGATTTCTGGCGAAGTGGTGTCTAAGGAAGCTCTTGCAGCTGCACACAGATTAATGAACTAAATATGGTTCTTAGTTGATTTTAGACTCATAATTTTCACGTAATCTGGCACTAATGTAATGGTTGCCATTTCCAATAAGCTTATCTTCTTGATAAGTTTTCAATATGGGTTTTATAATTTTACACATTCTTTTATCTGATTTAAATAGGTCTAGCATGTATTGTAAGTCCTTTATGGTATTATCAATCGTGAAGGCGTAACTGTCATATTCCTCCTTTATTGCCTTGGGTGCTATTCTATCTAAGGATTTTGATGATCCTGACCCCAATGAAGTCAGGTTATAAAATTTTTCCCAGTCAATGCCTAGATTTTTTGCTGCCTTTAGAGATTCAATGGCCAAGCTAGCAGTACCTAGTGCTAGGAAATTTGATATTAGTTTGGCCTTTGTTCCCATACCTAAAGATCCAATTCTTTCAATTCTTTCACAGCAGGGTAATAATATATTCTTGGTAACTATATAATCTTCATGACTTCCGCCTATCATCGCACCCAACTTCCCATCAACAGACTGCTGGTATCCTCCTGTGATAGGGCTCTCGACATATCTCAAGTTTTCACTTTTTGCTAGAGATCCTATTTCAACAACAGTACTTAAATTATTGGTCGTGCAGTCAATTATGATGCTATGAACCGCAAGGTTTTCAACTAATTTATGAAACACTTGCTTAACAATTTCTGAGTTAGGTAGGCACAGTAAAATGATTTCACATTTTTCCGCTAAGGATTTGATATCTAGTACTTCTCTGGCGCCTTTGCTCTTGACTCGTTCTATAGGTGCGGAGTTCTTGTGCTTAACTACAAAGACCTTTCTACCGGAAGAAAGAATATTCGAAACCATGCCTTCACCCATTATCCCTACCCCAATGAAGCCTAGTGCTTTTGCTTTCATGTACTATACCTTTTCAGTGTTAGGGAAGAAAAAATGATTTTTCTTCCCTAAGATTTTTCTTCACTAATTAGACTGAATCACCTTCCCAGGATTCAGGATTTGATTAGGATCCAGCGTTCTTTTAATATCCTTCATAACTTCCCATCCATCACCATGTTCATCTTGCATATATCTCAGTTTACCCATTCCTATACCATGCTCGCCAGTTATGGTGCCTTCAAGCTGTAAACATCTCTTACACATTTTATGAATAATATCCTGAGCAATTTTTTTATCTTCTTCACTATTATCTCTTATTAGAAGCGTAGCATGGAAATTTCCATCTCCAACATGACCCCATATGGGTCCCGGAATACCACTCTTTCTTATGTCCTTTGTCGTTTCATCAATCAAACCAGCAAGTTTTGAAATTGGAACGCAAGCATCGGTAGCTATAGCTTTATATCCGGGATATTGTGCCTTAACAGCATAAAATGCATGGTGACGCGCTTTCCATAGTTTTGTTCTTTCTTCTGACTTGGTTGACCACTTAAAGTTTGAACCAGATAGAGAAGCAGCTATCTCTGCAACTATTTCAGACTGCTCTCTGACAGAAGTTTCAGAACCATGAAACTCCAAGAATAGATGAGGTAATTCTGACATATTTTCCTGGAAATATTTGTTGCATGCCTGGATAGTTTCAGCATCTACCAATTCCATTCTGGCCATTGGTATGGCCAGTTGAATTGTTTGAATTACGGTTTGGACCGCATCATCTACGGTAGGAAATGCGCAGATGGCAGCAGCTATAGCTTCAGGGCGTCCTTGTAATTTCAGTGTTAGTTCTGTCATTATTCCTAAGGTGCCTTCAGAGCCAACCATCAATTTGGTTAAATCATATCCTGCAGAAGATTTTCGGGACCTACTTCCAGTTCTAATTATCTTACCATTTGCAAGCACTACTTCTAGGCCAAGAACATTTTCTCGCATCGTTCCGTATCTGACAGCAGTGGTACCAGATGCTCGAGTGGCGGCCATTCCGCCCAATGAAGCATTTGCGCCAGGATCTACAGGGAAAAATAAACCTAGTGATCTTAATTCGTTGTTTAGCTGCTCTCTAGTGACCCCAGGCTGCACTATTACATCCATGTCTTCAGGGTTTATCTTAAGTACCTTATCCATTTGCATCATATCTAGACAAATTCCACCCCTTTTGGCTAAGGCATTTCCTTCCAACGATGTCCCAGTACCCCAGGCCACGAGAGGACATTCTTCTTCATGACATATCCTTATTACTTTGGAGACTTCTTGAGCGTTTTTTGCAAAAACCACTGCATCAGGTAACATTTCAGGGAAATAGGTTTCATTGGTCCCATGTTGTTTTCTGATGGTTCCTTGAATACTTATGCTATTTGGTAAAAGCTGATTTATTCTATGGATTGCATTTTCAATTGTCATCGTATCATAATAGTTTTAGTTTTTATCTCGCCAGTTTGGCAATTTTTGTTGAAAAAGAAAAGAACTTATAGATAATTTGAAAGGAAAGGTTTTAATGGAGGTTTCTGATAATATCTCTGAATCTCCGGTTGAAGAAGTTTCAAAGGACTGGATTGACTATAATGGTCATATGAATGTTGCCTATTATACCTTTGCTTTCGATCGGGCAATTGATTTTTTCTTGGAGACTAAATTAGGAATTGGACCTACGCATGTAAAGAATGAAAATCAAGGACCATACTCACTGCAAGCTAATTATCATTATCTTCAAGAGCTCAAATTAGGGGATAAATTTAACACAAAAATATTTATTATTGATGCAGATAAAAAGCGAATTCACCTGGCTTTAGAAATGCTAAGTTTTTTAAGTAGAGCTAAGGTGGCTATCTGTGAAACAGTACTCATCAATGTTGATCTCAATTGTCGTAAATCAACAGAATATCCTGCATGGGCTCAAAAGAAAATTTTTGAATATAAGAATGCTTGCCATGGATTAGCTTTGCCAAAAGAAATAGGAAAACCGATCACGCTGAAAAAGTAGGGTCTTTTAAAGCGG